>JAGPEO010000318.1 GCA_018056925.1 Phycisphaerae bacterium | reverse complement strand
GCCTTCCAGGGACTTCGTCCCTGGCAACGCTCGCTCGCCCTCCGGGCCCAGGGAGGAAACAGTTGTAGAGGCGAACAGGCTTTGAGGAGGGGGCTCCGGGGGAACGCTGCCCCACTGGAGTAGACCCACTGGAGTAGAACAGGAGAACAGGTGAACAGGTGATGAGGAGGGGTGGGGCGACGCCGAGGGCGAACGCAGCCCGAGCCCCGGCCGGCGCCGCTTGGTCATTTACGATTGTTAATTCGTCATTTTCTTGATATGCCGCGAATCGCTTGAAGAATCCAGTGACGGCTGCTCAGCCGCCGCGGCTTCGCAGTGCGCGCGGCGGCGCAGGCTCGCGAACGCGGAGACTTCAAAATGATTCGCTCGTTGACCGCAGACCGAAACGAAACCTGGCCGGCGCTGCCGCTGGCCGACTGGAGCGACACCTACGCCACGCTGCACATGTGGACGCAGATCGTGGGCAAGGTGCGCCTGGCCCTCAGTCCGCACCTCAATCACTGGTGGGAAGTGCCGTTGTACGTGAACGCCCGCGGCCTGACTACGTCGGCCATCCCGTATGAGGACCAGGTATTCGAAATCCGGTTCGATTTCATCAGCGACGAACTGGAAATATTCACCAGTTGGGGCGCACGGCGGACATCGCCGCTGCAGCCGCAGACCGTGGCCGATTTCTACCACGCGTTCTTCGCCGCGCTGCGCGAACTCGACATCCACGTGGACATCTGGCCCATGCCGGTCGAAGTCGCGGACCCCATTCGTTTCGACCAGGATCGCACGCACGCTGCGTATGACGCCGAGCAGGTCTATCGCTTCTGGCGCATACTGGTGACCATCGAGCCGATCTTCCGCGAGTTCCGGGCGCGCTTTGTGGGCAAGAGCAGCCCGGTGCACTTCTTCTGGGGCAGCTTTGACCTGGCCGTGTCGCGCTTTTCCGGCCGGCGGGCGCCGGCGCGGCCCGGGGCGGACGTGATTACGCGCGAGGCCTATTCGCACGAGGTCAGCAGCGCCGGCTTCTGGCCGGGCGGCGGGCAGGTTACGGGCCCGGCCTTCTATTCGTACGCGGTGCCGGAGCCGGCCGGCTTCCGCACGGTCCGGGTGCAGCCGGCGGAGGCCCGCTACGACCCGAGCCTGAACGAGTTCCTGTTGATGTACGACGACGTTCGCGCCTCGCCCGCACCCGAGGCGAAGTTGCTGGACTTTCTGCAGAGCACGTACGAGGCCGCAGCCGAACTGGGCGGCTGGGACCGCGACGCTTTGGAAAGCTCACCCCGCACCGGCGCGCCGATCGCGGTCGGCTAGCGGAGCTTTCAGCCAGAATGCGCCGCCGGCGCCGCATTTTCCGCTGATATGGCAATCGGCACGATCATGTGCCCGCGAACCGACATCGCCCGCCGCGGTCCGCAAAGGGGACATAAAGGGGACAAACGAGACATAACGACAAATCGCCGATATAGTCGTGATAGCAAACCCGCCGGGCCTCTGCCGCAAGGCAAGCTATCTCTCGGCGGGTTTTCTTTTGCGCGCGGGGGGACGCGATGATCTACGCCAAGCCTCAGCAAGGCCGCCGAGCCCGGCCGCACATCCGGCCGGCTGATCCATCTGTTGCCAATCCATCTTCGGGTAGCCCCTTCAGGTGCGACGATATTTGTCGTACCGGCGTGCCATAATCACTGCCGTAGTGCTGACTTGTTTGCTGCGCGACGGAGCTGGAAAGAACGATTGACAGACGTTGACAGCAACCGTCAAATAAGCGGGTCGCTTCGGGAGAGAGGCAGTCAACCGCAAAAAAAGGCACCCGCTATGCGCAGCGCCAAGTCAACACCGGACACGGTGATGACAATCAAAGGCGGACCGCTCCATGAGCTCGTTGCCTCTGTTGCTTCGACCGCAGCGAGCGGAGGTCGATCATGAAGCAACTGATCTTCGTCAGCAGCGTTCAGAAGGAGTTGACTAAGGAGCGCCAAGCAATCCGCGACTTCATCCAGGGTAATCGACTGCTGGGCAAGCACTTCGACGTGTTTATCTTCGAGGACTTGCCCGCGAAGAACCGTCGCCCTGATGACATGTACCTCGACAAGGTAGAAGCGTGCTCCGTGTTCATCGCAATGTTCGCAGCGGAATACGGCTCGGAAGACCCCAAGGACGGCCTGTCCCCCACAGAGCGAGAGTTCAACCTCGCCACTAAACTGGGCCGGCACCGTCTACTGTTTCTGAAGAACGCCGACAAGCACACCAAGTCCCACCCCAAAATGGCGTCGTTGATTAAGCGAGCCACGGCTGAACTAATCTACAAGCGGTTCAACACCGCAGCCGACCTGACATCTCTGCTCTACGACAGCCTTGTCGAATATCTCGAAGAGCGCGGCACAATTCAATCCAAGCCGTTCGACGCCGCCCCATGTCGCGGCGCTGACCTGGACGACATCTCCGACGCCAAGATCAAGTGGTTCCTGACGATCGCCCGGCGGGAGCGTAACCTGAACCTGCCCGCGTCCGCGACGAAGCGCGATACACTGACGCATCTCAAGCTGGCCGACGAGCACGGCCTTACTAACGCCGCGATTCTGCTGTTCGGCGATGGTCCGCAGAAGTACGCGTCCGCCGCCGTCATCAAGTGCGCCCACTATCACGGCATCGAGGTCGCCAAGCCCATCCCTTCCCATCAGCTATTCGATGGCACGCTCTTCGAGCAGGTGGATGGCGCGGTGGACTTCGTGATGTCCAAGCTGGCCCGGTCGGTCGGCCGACGCACCGCCGCCGCCGCCGCACCGGTCAAGTACGAGATACCCATGGAGGCGATCCGCGAGATCATCATTAATGCGGTCGCTCACCGGGACTATGTCTCCAGCGCTTCGGTTCAGGTCTCGATCTTTGCGGACCGGATCGAGGTTTGGAACCCCGGCAGCCTACCGCGCGGCCTGCGCCCCGAAGACTTGGCCAAGCCCCATTCGTCCGAGCCGGCCAACCCCCTGATCGCCGCGCCGCTGTATCTCGCCCACTACATCGAGAGTCTGGGCACCGGCACGCTCGACGTGATCCGTCACTGCCGCGAGTCGGACCTGCCCTCACCGCAGTTCGAGCAGCGCGGCAACCAGTTCGTCGTGACGTTGTGGCGTGATTGGTTGACCACCGATGTGCTGCTCGGCTTAGATTTGAATGACCGGCAACGTAAGGCCATCGCCCACGTAAAGACCGCAGGGCGCATCGGCAATCGTGAGTACCAGCGGCTGACCGGGGCCATCAAGAGGACTGCCACCCGCGATCTCGACGATCTCGTTGCCCGTCATCTCCTGACCAAAGTTGGTGCTACGGGCCGGGGAGTCCATTACGTGCTCGCGAGAAAAGGGGACATAAAGGGGACAAACGGGACATCGGCAGCCGCGATCCTCCAAGGGGACATAAAGGGGACAAACGAGACATCGGCCCGCGCCCACGTCAATCGTGCCACAAACGTGCGAAACCGGCCGTCCGCCAGGAAGAAGGCCCAGAAAACCGGCATCAGCAGGAACCGCACCGCCACCGGCAGGAGCAGGAAGAAGACCACCGAGAAGATGTTGAAGTAGAGCAGGAAGAGGGTGTCCGTCGAACGAACCGCACGGCAAGTCCGTGGAGGCCGGCCCAGCTCTTTCCAGTTCCAGAGGACCGGTAATGAAGCTGTACAAGTTCCGACCGCTCGGTAGCTGTCTGGATTTGGAACGTGCGCAGGAGATTCTTGCCCAGGGCAAATTCTGGTGCTCGCCGTTCTGGGAACTCAACGACCCAATGGAAGGCGTTTACCGTTATTCCAGAATACGCGCTCGGACTCGAATGTTCCTAGGCTGTACGAGGAGAAGAGCAGGCGCGTGATCTGCTCGTTCTCCGGGAAGCGCGGCTTCCGCAAGCCCGCGCTGTGGGGCTATTACGCCAACGGATTCAAAGGCATTGCCATCGAGATTGAGGTGCGCGATGCCGAGGTCCGGAAGGTGAAATACGTTGACGATGTCACGCGCGTCATGGACAGCGATAGCCGGGACGACGTCGTGGATCGCATCTTGACGACGAAGTTGTCTTGCTGGCGGCACGAAGGCGAATACCGCTATCTGACGAAAGATGATCGCGGATATCACGCAATCGGCGAGATCACCGGCCTGTACTTTGGTAATCCATACGGGAACGTTGGCAATAGTAGCGATGTGCAACGACACGAGAGCATCCGCAAGTATGTCTGCCGGTCTCGTTTGTTGAGGAAGATCGCGCGGAAAAAACGGATACCGTGTAAGGATGTTCATATAGAAGGGGGCTGCGTGAGGGTAGGCGTGTGGCCCGTTGGGTCAACCCCGCACGTTTCGCGCCGAGGGTGCAGGAATTTAGCGGCGGCGGCGACTGCGGCGTTTGGTGTTGCTGCGGCCGTTGCCGTTGGGGCGGCCGTTGCCGTTGCTGTTGTCGGTTGCGTCGAAGAGGTCGTCCGGGGTGGTGGGGGCCTGGTTTTCGGGGACGATGACCGTCGAGGGGTCGTCTGAGAG
>JAGPEO010000317.1 GCA_018056925.1 Phycisphaerae bacterium | reverse complement strand
CGGTCGTTGATCGGCGGGCTGGTATTTCTGCCGTTTGCGTGGGGTCAGCGGGGCCAGTTGCGGAAAGTACCGGCCGCTTGGCCGATCGGATCCGTGGTCATGTTCACGGTGATGACGGTTTCGTTCGTCATTTCGACGATGATGACGACCGCCGCCAACGCGATCATCCTGCAGAACACGTCCGCGATCTGGGTATTCCTGCTGGCGCCGCTGCTGTTGAAGGAAAAACCGGGACGCGTGGAGGGACTGGTTCTGCTCGTGGCGATGGCCGGAATCGCGGTGATCTTCCTCGGCGGGCGCGAAACCGGCCTAACCGGACTGGTGATTGCGCTAATCAGCGGATTCGGATACGGGGCGTTGATTATCATGCTCCGCGGGCTGCGGAGCGTGAACGCGCTGGTCGTGACGGCCATGAACTCGCTGGGCTCCGGACTGTTGCTGATCGTGCCGACGCTGATCTGGGGCACGGTTCTACTTTCGCCGCGCGGCTGGGCCCTTATCCTGACGCTCAGCCTGGTGCAGTTCACGCTGCCGTACATGCTGTTTTCGTGGGGTTTGCAGCGCGTCGAGGCTCATCGCGCGGCGTTAATCGTGCTGTTGGAGACGGTTTTGAATCCAATCTGGACGTTCTTGCTGGTGGGCGAACGAGTGGGAACGCCCACCTTGATCGGCGGGCCGCTAATCCTGCTCGGCGTGGCCGGCTGGCTCCTATTGAGCGCCCGGCAACGATCTCCGGCACGTCGCCGTCAGGCTGATTGCATTAACGCCTAGTCCCAATAAAATGCGCGGTTCTGTTTGCCCGACCGGCGCCGTGAAGCGCGCCCGCCCGAGGGCCGCACGCACCGGCGCGGACAGCAGGTTCTTGGCCGAACGACTTGAACTCGAGATGGCCTGACGATTTGAGTTGGCCGATCGACTTGGCCGAACGACTGAACTCGAGCTAGCCTCCGGACCACTACAGCCAATTGGCCCGGGTTATGAGTCAGAATGGATAGAAACCAATTCAGAACCCTCGTTACAGGGCTCCTCCTCGCGCTAGGCGTATTCATCGCCTATCAATACGTGATCTCGTGGGTCTACCCGCCGCGAAAGCCGCCCGCCCCTGGCGAGCCGGCCGCGGTCGCGCCTGCCCCTCCCGGCGCAACCCAACCCGGGGCCGGCGAACCTAGTGGAACCCAGCCGAGCTTCGCCGAGGCCGCGCCTCCCGCGACGGCAACCGCGCCCACCGCTGAGCAGTTCCACTTCGTCCGCGGCAGCAGCCTGAACAACATTGTTCTGGGCGGCGCACCGCGCTACAACGTGCAACTGTCATTCACCTCGCGCGGGGCGGCGGTCGAATGGATCCGCCTCACGACGCGCAACGAGGAGGGAAAGTACGTCTACAACTCGGCCCCGGGCGTGAATGAGCCGTACCAACTCATCAAGCCCGTTCAAGACAGCGAGACTTACGATTCGTTTGCCACGGCGGAAATCCAGATTCGTGAGATGGGCGACCACACCTGGCGCCTGGCCGACCTGCCGTGGATCGTCTCGGCGCAGACCGACGAGTCGATCGCATTCACCACCACGCTGCAGCAAATTCAAGGCGACGAGCGGCTGGTCCGCCTGACGAAGACCTACACGCTGGTCCCAGAAAAGCCACTGGTGGACCTGAGCCTGACCGCCGAAAACCTCAGCACGCGCCCGCTGACCATCAAGCTCACGCAGGACGCCGCCGTCGGAATCCCGCGCGAGGGGCCGTCCACCGACATGCGCGCCGTCATGGCGGCGAAAATGGCAGACGGAGTCGTGCAGACGGCGAAAGTCGAGACCCGCAACAACCTGCGAACCGGGGCCGGCGAGCCGAACACGGTCACGTTGTTTACGGCCACCGCCGAGAGCGAATTCGCCTGGACCGCTCTGGTCGACCGCTTCTTCGGCGTCTTCGTGCGTCCCCTGCGACAGCCCGAAAGCCCGGAGCGCGTGGTGCAGGTCGAAACCACCGCCGTCGCACCGCAAATGGAAGAAAACCCGGGTGACATGCTGGCCCGCATGATCACGGCGCCGCTGACGCTGGTGCCGCAGCAGCAGGCGGTCTACAAGTTCGAGATTTACGCCGGGCCGAAGGCGCCCGATCGCCTGGCGGAGGTGAATCCGGCATTCACCGACAAGACGCAGGTGTACTACTCGCTCGCCCAGGCGGCCGCCGGCGGCGGGTGTGCCTGCACCTTCCAGCCGCTGCCGCAGATCATGGTCGGCCTGCTGCACGCGATTTACTACGTTGTGCCGAATTATGGCATCGCCATCATCATTCTGGTGCTCATCATCCGCACGCTGCTGCATCCGCTTACGGTATACCAGCAGAAGTCGATGTATCGCTTCCAGGAGAAGCAGGCCCGCCTGCAACCCAGGATCGAAGCGATCAAGGCCAAGTACCCCAACGACCGCGCCCGGCAGCAGCAGGAGATGATGAAGGTCTACAATGAGGAGGGCGTTAACCCAGCGGGCATGTTGGTGAACATGCTGCCCATGCTCATTCAACTGCCCATTCTGGTCGCGCTCTGGACCGGCCTGAACACCGACATCGCCCTGAGGCACGCGCCGTTCGACGGCTACTGGATCAAGGACCTGGCCGCCCCGGACGCCCTGATCAAGTTCTCGCCCCCAATCTCGATCCCCATTCTCGCCCAGCTTCCGTGGTTGGGGCGTATGTTCCAGAACATCCCGGCCCTGAACCTCTTGCCCATTCTCATGGGCGTGGCCATGTGGCTGCAGCAGAAGTACATGCCCAAGCCCGGCATGCAGGCCAAGGCCGACGCGGCCAAGCAGCGCCCGCCTGCTGAACGCCGCCCGGGGCAGATGTCGCCAGAGGACCAGTTGCGCCAGCAGCGGATAATGATGTACATGATGACGTTCATCTTTCCGCTGATGCTCTACTACATGCCCTCGGGTCTGAACCTCTACTGGATGGCCACCAACGTCTTCGGTGTTTTCGAATCGCTCGTCGTTCGCAAGCAGATCGAGGAAGAGAAGCAGCGCGCCCAGAGCGAAGGGCCGAAGCCGCCGCCCCGGCCGGGTTGGCTGGCACGGAAGTGGAAGGCGCTCGTGGAACAAGCGGCAGAAATCCAGAAACGGGCCGACCAACTGCAGCGCGAGCAGGGTAAGGGCCGCCGCGACAAGGGAGGCAAGAATCGTTAATGGCCAGTGCGAGCACGCGCTTCGACCCTGCCGACCAGGCCCTGCTCCGGCAGGTACGGGCTTTGGCCGAAGAAGCCGCTCAAATCGGTGGGGAGATAGCGCGGGCTGCGTTTTCCGGTAATTACACCGTTCGCCGCAAGGCGGACGGCACGGAAGTAACCAGCGCCGACGACGAAGCCCAAGCCGCCATCGTGGGGTTTCTTCGCGGCCGGCGGGCGGATGACGCGTTCATTACTGAAGAGGATGCAGCACCTGCCGGGCCGGGAACGCCGACGCCGGTCACAAATGACACCCTGTGCTGGGTGATCGACCCGCTCGATGGCACGCGCAATTTTGTTCACGGCGTCCCGCTGTACGCGGTCTCGGTGGCCGCGATGTTCGCCGGCTTTCCGGTAGTCGGGGCCGTATACTTGCCTGAACGAAAAGAGCTCTTTTCCTCCGGCGGTCCAGACGGCTTTCTCATCGACCGCCGACCGCCGCCCCCGCACCCGCCTCTGCCGCCGCGCTCCGGCGGCCGCCCGCCTAAACCGCTGGTCGGAATTCCCAGCTCGTTACAAGGCGGCACGAACGCCGTGATACAAAGCTGGACGGGGCGCGTCGTCATACGGAATACCGGTGCGACCGCTATGCACTTGGCGATGGTGGCGGCCGGGCAGCTCCAGGCCGCCCTGATATCCGATAGCCGGCTATGGGACATCGCCGCCGGCTGGTTGCTGGTGACGTCGACCGGCGGCGTCATGACCGCATTGGACGGGCGCGACCTGTTCCCCCTTGACGTCTCCCGCTACGCCGGCGAG
Organism: Phycisphaerae bacterium; assembly: GCA_018056925.1. Lineage (GTDB taxonomy): Bacteria > Planctomycetota > Phycisphaerae > UBA1845 > Fen-1342 > JAAYXS01. The sequence goes on along the minus strand of JAGPEO010000317.1, from coordinate 548 downwards.
GCACTGCCCTCGCTCGCCGCCGCCAGCCCCACGCTACACGCAGACCTGCTGCCGAAGCCGTAAAACGCTCACGGCCGTGCGGCCCCGCGCTGCTGATTCAAGATCGTCAGTCGCCGCTGGGCTTCGGGGTGGTCCGGCCGCAAGCGCAAGGCGGTGCCCAAGACACGGGCGGCCTCCTCCGGGCGCTGCCTTATCTGCAGCAGATTGGCGAGGTTCAGATATCCTTCAAAGTAGTCGGGATCCAGTTCGACCGCGCGTCGCAGGTAGGTTTCCGCCTCATCAAAGCGTGACAGTTGCGCCAGAACCAGTCCGAGGTTTCCGTTTGCACTCGCGCGTTGCGGTGCAAACCGAACCGCCTGACGCAGAGCCTCGGCTGCTTCGTCCAAGCGGCGCTGTGCGACCAGTGCATTGCCCAATCCCAACCAGGCGTCAGCGGCGCTAGGCGCGGTGCGTAATGCCTGCCGAAATGCGGCCTCCGCTTCCGCCGGCCGCTGCAGAGCTGTCAGCGCCTCTCCCAGGCCCGTTGCGGCTACGGCATGCTCCGGCTC
>JAGPEO010000316.1 GCA_018056925.1 Phycisphaerae bacterium | reverse complement strand
CGCCGGCGATCCACTGCTGCACCTTGTCGCGAAGCGTCTGGTACTGGCCCTGGTTCCTCGTCGAGCCCAGGGTAAGCACGTCGACGACGTCGGTGATGACGTCGTGGATGTCGCTCGTCCCGCGGATCGCGAGGACGCGCTCGCCGGTCGCGACGTTCTGGAAGACTGTGGCGGAGAGACCGTTGCTTTCGGAGAACGGACCGTCGGGCTGGCCGGTGTTGGGGTCGTAGGTCCAGTAGGGCTCGGTGCTGTGGTCGTACTGGTCGATCACGCGCCAAGCTGAGACCAATCGTGCTGCTTGCTCAGTCGTGAACTCTTCGTCCGTTAGGTGCCTCTCTTGAATCTGAGCGGTGGGGAGCATGGCGTACGCGGCGTACGCCAGCTCCGAGAAGCGTCGCAAGTTGTCAATGTTGCTTGTCATGTCACTTGACTTGTGACGATGCGTAGAAAACGTCGCTCACGAGCTGAAGTAGGTCTGCGTCCGCCGGGCAGGAATAGCCGCGGCGAGAAAGTATTGGGACGCCGACATTCTCGGTCGGTCGAACATAGTGAGTGACAAGCCCAAGCGCAGTCGCATCGCTTTGGCGAATGAGCCTAGTTTCAATTCGCTTAACTGCGCTACCAAGGACCTCAAACTGTTTTACGTTGCGCAGGAGGTAGTACGGCTGCCCCGGCTTCGCCCCTTGCAACATCGCCAGATCGACATTGCCGTCGGGCATCTTCAGATACTCCGGCGGCTTGTCCGTGATGAACACCTTGACTCCACCGTCCTCTGCGCAGAGCTTGTTGAGCTTCCAGTCGACATAGATCAAGTCGAGGCCGCAGCCGGAGAGCAGCCCCGTACACGCAATCGTTCCAACAAGTAGCAGACGTCTCACGGGCCACCCCCGCCGAAGGCGCGATGCAGCAATGTCGCTCGATGATCGGAAGACTTCCGTCGCAAGCGCCATTCGCGGCCCTCGATGCGACGAAATCATCGGAGACGTTACGCCTCCCCGCAATCGTCCGAAAGGACTAGGCCGCCGGGAGGCGCGAGGATCGGCAGGATGGCGCGTCGTCGGGGGCGCCGGCCCCGTCGAACGGCAGCCTACGCGGCCACGACTGCGATCGTCGCCGCGCCGCGCGCGCGACGGACCAGTCGGCGGTCGAGCGTGACGAATCACGTCGCCCCGCGGCATACACCGCGCGTCTGACGCCCAACGCATGCGACCCTGCGCCGGAGGCCCCGACGGTGAGGCGTCGTGGGCTCGCCGGTGCCGTTCTATCCGGAGCGTGGCCAGTGCGGAGGTCGATACGGTTCAAGCTCGACAGGGAGGGTCTCGACACAACACGTTGAACGCCTCCGGGTCACCGGCGGACCTTCGCCAAGCCAGACCACCGCGAGTGCCCGGCTGGCCAGGACCGGGTCTCCTCGGGGCTCGCCGCAAGCCGGCTTTGGCCGGCGTGGCCACCGCGCCCGAGGTCAGCTTCCTCTCGTCGCGTTGTACTCACACTGGTAGCCATCAGCAGTCGACCGCGAATGCCCGCTTCGTGGCAGCTTGTGTCTTCCAGACCGGACTGGAGCAGTGCAGTGGAGTCATGCCACCGTTGATGCGGCCAGGCGCTGCCGCTGTTCGCGGAGTTCGCACCGCATGTCAGTGCATTCGTGCAGCAGATCGAGCGACAACGCCCTGAGCGCTGACGCCAAATTGCTCCGACGCCAGCCGACCGGTACCAGTGGGATTCCCGTCCGGCGTTTGCGCGGACCCTCTTCGCGCTCAGCCTGCCGTCAGTTCGACCAGAAAGTCCAAGAATGCACGCACGCGTGGCGATTGCAGGCGTCGGCTGTGATAGACCGCCGTGATCCGCGATCCGGCCTGGGCGAACCGGATGTGTTTCAGCACCTGGACCAGGTGTCCCTGCGCCAGCAACTCATCGCAATATTGCCGCGGCAGGAGCGACACGCCCCCTCCTTCCGATACCACGCGCCGGACCACGAGCGGGTGATTGACCTTGACGACGCCGCGGGAGAGATCCATGTGCGCCTCCACGCCATCCACGTGCACGGCCATGCGACGCAGGGCGTAGCGCGTCTCGCAGATCTGCACCTGCGATCGCACGGCGTCCAGTGTGTCGCCGAGCTTGTGGGCGCTCAGCCATTGCGGGCTCGCCACCCAAATCAGCTCGGGCTCGAGCAGCGTGCGGGACACCAGTTCGCTGTCTTCCAGCGGCCCCACTACCACCGCGATATCCACCCCATCACGCATCAGCGAAGCGCCTTGCGACGTGACGATGATCTCGAGTTCCAGTGCGGGATAGCGAGCGCGGAAGGCCATCAGCCGCGGCGCGACGAAAACCTGGCTGAACGCTGGTGTCAACGCCACCGTCAGGCGTCCCGAGGGCGTGGAGCCCAGCCCGGTCATCAGCGCATCGGCCTCGCGCGCCTGCTCGACGATCAGCTGCGCCTGGCGGAAGAACGCCTCGCCCTCGGTTGTGAGCCGAAGGGTCCGCGAAGAGCGGTCCAGCAGGCGCAGGCCCATGCCCGCCTCCAGGCGCGCCAGCGCTGCGCTCACCGTCGACTTCGGAGCGCCCAGCATCCGGGCTGCGGCCGAGATTCCCGCTTGCTCCACCACGGCCAGGAAGACCGGCGCGTCGTCAAGGTTCCACTTCATGTCATGGCACCGCGTTCGGAAAAGGGAACGCTTCGTCCAACGGCAGACTATTGTTCATAAAAGACGGCCTGTCTAGCATCCCCGTTTGTCTTGGCCAGCATCAGACAGGAGACACGTCGGCATGGCTCGCATCGTCGGGGGCATCGGGGCCTCGCATTCCCCAACCATCGGCTATGCCAAGGACGCGGGCAAGCAGCACGATCCGGCCTGGAAGCCCATCTTCGACGGGTTCGACGCCATCCGCGGCTGGGTGCACCGCCGCAAGGTCGATGTCCTGTTCACGATCTACAACGATCACGTCACGTCGTTCTTCTTCGACCACTATTCGGCGTTCGTGCTTGGCATCGACGACCAGTACGTGGCGGCCGATGAGGGCGGCGGTCCGCGCCAGGTCGCACCGGGACGCGGGCACCTCGGCCTGTCGCAACACATCGCCATGGCGATGGTGGCCGACGAGTTCGACATGTCGTTCTTCCAGGGCAAGGCGGTGGATCATGGTTTCCTGTCCCCCCTGTCCATGCTCGGCGACGAAACCGGTCCCTGGCCCGGCCGTGTCGTGCCGTTGCAGGTCGGCGTGCTGCAGTTCCCCATCCCCAGCGCGAAGCGCATGTGGAAGCTGGGGCGCACGCTGCGCAAGGCGATCGAGAGCTACCCGGAGGATCTGAACGTCGCCGTCATGGCGACGGGCGGCCTCTCGCACCAGGTCCACGGCGAGCGCGCCGGCTTCCTGAACGAAGCATGGGATGCCGAGTTCCTGGATCTGCTCGAGAAGGCGCCGCAAGCGCTGGTGAACATGCGCATCGCCGAATACGCCGCCAAGGGCGGCTTGGAAGGTGCCGAGGTGATCATGTGGCTGATCATGCGCGGCGCGCTGTCGGACAACGTGCGCCTGGTGCACAAGCAGACCTACGCGCCGTCGGTGACCAACATCGCCACCCTCGTGTTCGATGACCTGGGAGGTGAGCCCGACCAGGCGGCCGTGGAAGCCTATCGGCGCCACATCGGATACGAGCTCGAAGGTGCCAGTGCACTCCCCGGCACCTATCCGCTGACCCATGCCCGCAGCCATGCCAACCTGCGCATCAACACCTTCCTGCACGACCTGGTGAAGCCTGAGCACCGGGCACGGTTCGTCGATGACTTCGAGGCCCTGGCCGCCGAGCGGGGACTGAGCGACGAGGAGACGGACCTGATCCGTGGGCGGAAGTGGATCCAGATGGTGCGCCGGGGCGTGAGCTTCTTCGTGCTCGAGAAGATGGCCGCGGTGCTTGGTATCTCGAACCCCGAGGTCTATGCCGCGTTCCGCGGCGAGTCGCTGGCGCAGTTCCTCGCCACGCGCAAGGTCCCGATGACCTATTCGGTGGCCGGCGGAGACAGGGCTCGCGCGATGGGCGGGCAGTGAGCCCCGGCACTCAGCTGAATGACTTCCCACGCTGGAATTCCGCCCGGTCTGGAGCGGCACCAGGCAAAACGGCCTCGAGGCCGAACTCTGGAGGAAACATGAAGATGACCCAACCGAACCAAGTCCCGAAGGCGACCGGCCTGGCCGCTGTCTTGTGTGCGGCCGTCCTGACCGTCGCCGGCTGCGGCGGCGGCTCCGACGGCGCGTCCAATGCGGGCCCCGGTGTCTTCGACAGCCAACTGGCGTTCAATGGCTCCAAGTACACGACGATCAACGTCGCGCTCGACGGCGTGAGCACGCCGGTACGCTGGTACAGGGAGGTGTGCTACGTCGGCAAGCCGATGAAGCTGGCGGCCACGCAGCCGGCGTTGGGGCCACCGATCAACGTCGACAACCAGGATTGCGGCTACCAGAACATGAACATCTATGTTCGTGAGGTGGACGCGGCCAGGCAGGACAACGCGATCCTGCTGAACGT
>JAGPEO010000315.1 GCA_018056925.1 Phycisphaerae bacterium | reverse complement strand
GCACGCTGGGGGTTGAGACCGTCGCGTACGCGGTGGACCCGAAGATCGACGGCGTGGCGGTTTCACTGCGCTACGAAGACGGGTCGTTCGTACGCGGGGCGACGCGCGGCGACGGGCGCGTCGGCGACGACATCACCCAGAACCTGCGCGTAATCCGCAGTGTGCCGTTGCGGCTACGCGGCAGTAGTTGGCCGCATATTGTGGAGGCGCGCGGTGAAGTCTACTGGCCGCGGCCGGACTTCGAAGAGAATAATCGCCGCCTGGCAAAAGCGGGCAAAACACCGTTTGCCAACCCGCGCAACGCGACGGCCGGCACGCTGAAGCAGCTTGATCCGCGGATCGTCGCGCGGCGCGGACTGGCATTTACGGCGCACAGCTTCGGCTTGATCGATCCGTTCCCGGCGGACGTTACTAAGTCGATGCAGCTCTACGAACGTTTCCGCGAATGGGGTCTGCCGATCAGCCGGTATTTGCGGCTATGCACCGGGATTGAAGAGGTAATCGCCTTTGTCGAAGAGTGGGACTCGCAGCGCAAGCAGCTCGACTTCGATACTGACGGGCTGGTGATAAAGGTCGATGATCTGGAGCAGCGGAAGCGGCTGGGTTCAACCAGTAAGTCGCCGCGCTGGTGCATCGCTTACAAGTACGCGACCGAGCAAGCGACCACGCGCGTGTTATCAGTTGGGATGCACGTCGGGAAGATGGGGACGATCACGCCCGTGGCGAACCTTGAGCCGGTGCTGGTGGCCGGCACGACCGTGCGGCGGGCGACGCTGCACAATTTTGACCAAGTGCGGCGGCTGGACGTGCGTGAGGGCGACACGGTCACGGTTGAGAAGGCGGGCGAAATAATTCCGCAGGTGGTGGCGGTCAACACGGCCGTGCGGCCCAAAACGGCTGAGCCGGTGAAGCCGCCGGAACGTTGTCCGGAATGCGGCGGGGAAGTGCAACAGGATGAGGGGGGTGTGTACCTGCGTTGCATTAATCCCGAGTGCCCGGCGCAGCGATTCGAGCGGCTGAAATTTTTCTGTGGCCGCGACCAAATGGACATCGCGCTCCTGGGGGAAGTGATGGTCGGGAAGCTGCTCGAGGCGGGCCTGTTACATTCGTATGCGGACATTTACCGGCTGGAGCAGCGCCGGGATGAAGTGCGCCGCCTGGTGATCGAGCAGCAGCGAAAAACGGATGGCGGCTCCAAGACTGTGCGGGTCGAATTCGGCGAGAAGCGCACCGCGACGCTGCTGAAGGGCATCGAAGAGAGCAAGTCGCGCCCGCTTTCACGCGTGCTGGCGGCGCTGGGCATTCGCCATGTCGGTGCGAATACCGCCGAATTGCTGGCTGAACATTTCGGAACCATGGATGCGATCGCCGCGGCGACGGAGGAGTCGCTGCAGGAAGTCGCGGGGATCGGGCCGGAAGTGGCGGCCTCGGTCGTGAAGTGGTTTTCGAGTGAGGCCGGCCGCAAGACGATCGCCGAGTTGAAAGCGGTGGGCGTCAACATGACGCAGCCGAAACGCAGGCGTGCCGCCGGCGAGTTGCCGCTGGCCGGCAAGACCGTGGTCGTGACTGGCACGCTGGCCAATTACGACCGCAAGCAGATCGAGCAGCGGATAAAGGACCTGGGCGGCAAGGTCAGCAGTAGCGTCAGCAAGAACACCGATTTCGTGTTGGCGGGCGAGGCGCCTGGCAGCAAGCTGGACAAGGCCCAAGCGCTGGGCGTCAAAGTGCTGAGCGAAGCCGATTTCGAAACGCTCATTCGGGCGTAGCCGATTCAGCATTTCGCCCATTTGCCCCGCCTCTCCTGCGTAGAATCATTGGGTCTCGTTAGTCCATGGGGTCTTCTAGCCCATGGTTAGACGATGATTGAGGCGTGCGACATAACCTGGCTCAACGCCTATTTAGCGCTGAGCGGCTGCATCCCGCCCGAGCGTTTGCCGGCCGAGGCGTTGCGCTTGGGCATCGACCGGATCGTCGACGTTCGCACCGAATGTTGTGACGACGCGCTCGCCTTGCGGCGCTGCGGAATTGAGCTGTTGCACCTGCCCACGCCCGACAAGCAAGCCATCAGCCCTGAAATGTTGCAGCGCGGCGTCCGGTGGGTAATCGGCTCATTGCGCGACCGGCGAAGGGTTCTTATTCACTGTCAGCACGGCGTCGGGCGCAGCGCGCTACTGGCCGCGTGCACGCTGGTTGCTTTGGGGATGGACTGCCGGGAGGCGTTGCAGGTGCTCAAGCGGCGGCGGCCGACCGTTGCACCCAGCCCGGAGCAACTGCAGGCGTTACTCGATTTCGCCGCGCGGTCCGCCGAAACGCCGGCCCCGGGCAAGCTGGCCACATTGGACGACCTGTTCCAAATCGCTTACGCCGGGCTGGAGGTCGGCTAAGCCGCGTCTGCTATGCGCCCGCCTTCAGACGCTCCGCCTTCTCCGCCGCCTGCTCGATAGCGCCGACGTACATGAACGCCTGTTCGGGCAAATGGTCCCATTTGCCCTCGCACAATTCCTTGAAGCTGCGGATCGTGTCCGCCTTGGACGTATAGTTGCCCGGAAAACCAGTGAACGTTTCGGCCACGAAGAACGGCTGCGACAAAAACCGCTCGATCTTGCGAGCGCGGGCTACGACCAGCTTGTCCTCTTCCGAAAGTTCCTCGACGCCCAGAATCGCAATGATGTCTTGCAGGCTCTTGTATCGCTGCAGGATCTCCTGAACACGCCGCGCGATGGCATAATGCTCTTCGCCGACAACGGCCGGGTCCAGAATGCGGCTCGAAGAGGCCAGCGGGTCGATTGCCGGGTAAATACCCTTTTCGGAAATCGAACGCTCGAGCACGATGAACGCATCCAGGTGGGTGAACGTCGTGGCCGGGGCGGGGTCGGTCAGGTCGTCGGCCGGAACGTAGACCGCCTGCACCGACGTGACGGCCCCCTGGCGCGTAGACGTAATCCGCTCCTGAAGTTCGCCCATCTCGGTGCCCAGCGTCGGCTGATAGCCCACGGCCGATGGCATGCGGCCGAGCAAGGCCGAGACTTCCGAGCCGGCCTGCGAGAAACGGAAAATGTTGTCGATGAACAGCAGCGTGTCGGCTCCGCTCTCGTCGCGGAAGTACTCGGCCATGGTCAAGGCGCTCAGCGCGGCCCGCAGGCGCGAGCCGGGCGGCTCATTCATCTGGCCGAACACCATGGCGGTCTGATCGATGACCGATTTGCCGGTGTCGCCGATTTTGGCCTGTTGCATTTCGAGCCAAAGGTCGTTGCCTTCGCGGGTACGCTCACCGACGCCGGCGAAGACGGAGTAACCGCCATGCTGCGTGGCGATGCGGGCGATCAACTCTTGAATGACGACCGTTTTTCCCAGGCCGGCGCCGCCGAACAGGCCGATTTTCCCGCCGCGCACGAAGGGCACGAGCAGGTCGATGACTTTGATGCCGGTCTCGAACTGCTCGGTCTTGGGTGTAAGGTCCGCGAATTCGGGCGGGTCGTGGTGAATGGGGCGCCAGTCACTGGTTTCCACGGGGCCACGGCCGTCGACCGGCTCACCCACGAGGTTGAAGACGCGCCCCAGCGTAGCCGGTCCGACGGGAACTTTGATCGGGGCGCCGGTGTCGAGAATCTTCGACCCGCGCACCAGGCCGTCGGTGCTGCCGAGGGCGATCGCGCGAACCCGTCCGCCGCCAAGCTGCTGGGCGACCTCGCACCAGAGCGTTTCCTCAACGTCCGTGTCGCCCACGGGCCGGCGCACCTTTACTTGCAGCGCGTTATAGATTTTTGGCAGACGCTTCTCGTCGAATTCCGCGTCGAGAGTGGAACCGATTACTTGAGAAACGCGGCCCCAATTTTCGCCGTTATCTACCATAGCCATCTCACTTGACTGCTTCTGCGCCGCCGACGATGTCCGCGAGCTCCAGCGTAATCTGGGCCTGGCGGGCGCGGTTGTACTGCCTGGTCAAATACTTGATCATGTCCCCGGCCGCCTCGGTGGCGGCTTTCATTGCCACCATGCGCGCCACTTGTTCGCTCAGCAGGGCGTCATTAAAGCACTGGAAGAGAACTGTCTTGACGGTTTCCGGCACAAGCCGCGCCAGCAGTTCCGGAGCGGGCGGGGAAAACTCGAATTCAGCGGCCTGCGCGCGGGCGGCCTCTGATTCAGGCGCGCTGGGCGGCTCAATCGGCAACAATTGGAGCGCCGCCGGGCGCTGGCTCGCCATCGAGTGAAACCGCATGTACGCGACGTCGACCCGCGCGATTTCCCCATTTCGATAGGCATTCATGTACCGTTCGGCCATGTCAGCCACGCGCGCAAAGGCGATCCGGTCGTCAACGTCGGTAATGCGCGTCGTGATCGGAAAACCCAGAAAGCGGAAGTAGGCGATGCCTTTTTTCCCGACCACTTCCAAATCCGGCGTAATGCCGGCCTGCACCAGTTCGGCGCGGCGGTGAATCGCCGTTCGCAGAACCGAGGCGTTGTACGCTCCGGCCAGGCCGCGATTCGACGTAATCACGAGCATGAGGCTGCGCGGGACGCCCGCATTGGGCTTGAGCAACG
>JAGPEO010000314.1 GCA_018056925.1 Phycisphaerae bacterium | reverse complement strand
CCCTCGCTTGCGCTTCGGGCTCGGATCAGGCACGGCGACACGCCCCGGCTCTGCTCTCTCCCCCAATTCCCCGGCTCACCGCGACTTTGCGCGCCGAATGGCCTTTTGCAGGATTTCTTGGATTTCATCCGGCCGCGCCACGTGCTCCCAGAGGATTGGCTGTTTGTCGGCCACCGTCGACGTCATCCACAGCGATCCGAGCCGCAGGACAGGGTGGTACCAGGCCGCCAGGTTCTGCACCTCGCCCACCTGCTTCAACCCCAGTTCGCGAAACCCAACGCTGAAAACGCCGTAGAAGCGCAGCACGCGCCGGTTAGTCAAAACGTAAAGCTGGCTGGCCCACTGGAGCGTGGCCGCCGCCACGATCGAAAACGCCAGCATCAGCATAACGATCACCGCGAGCGAGGCGCCGAACGAGGGCTGCCCCCGCACCGCAATCAGGATCGACAGGGCCAACAGAATCGTGGCCGTCACCAACCGCCACGAGTACAGCACGATGTACCACATAGACGGCCGAATCGAAAGCTGGATGATCTCGTCTTCCCCCAGCAAGTCCAAGCCCGCAGCGGTGGCCGCCGCCTTCGGCACGGCCGCCGAGGGCGTCTCCGCGATGGAAGTCTTTGAGAGATCAAGGGCGGGCGGAGTCATGGCATCAATTCCGAACGCAACACGCCTATGTGCGGAAAGTTCCGGTAGTAGTCGCCGTAATCGAGCCCGTAGCCGACGACAAATAGATCATCGATGTCAAACCCCACAAAGTCAACGCGGATATCAGGCGGCGCCTTCTCGCGCTTTCGCAGCAGCACCGCAGTCCGCAGGCTCGCCGGCTGCCGCTGCATTACTAGCGCGTGAACCTTTCGCAATGTGCGGCCGGTGTCAAGAATGTCATCTACGACCAGCACGTGCCGGCCGGTGATGTCACCCACGACCTCCAGCAACAAGCGCGGCTCTTCCGCGACGACGCGCTCGCCGGGATAGGTCGAGACGTGCACCATGGCGATTTTCATCTTCACCGGCAGCTCGCGAATGAGGTCCGCCAGGAAGACAATCGAGCCCGAGAGAATTGGGACAATCGTAAGCCCGCCCGGGTGCCCCTCATAACCGGCCGCAATTTCCGCGGCCATTGCCTGGATCCGAGCTTGAATCTGTTCCCGCCGCAGCAGAATTTCGGCCACGTCGGCTTCCATGGGGGACAATCCACGGAAGTCGTGCGAAATGGAAGGGACCGGTTTCATCAGGCGGGTCGCTCGTCTTCGGAACCAACGATAGTGCGCAGATCCGGCGGCACCTCCACGCCCGCTTTATCCAAGGCTTCGAGCACGTCCGTTCCGTTCAGCTCGCGCGTCAGGGCCAGAAAATAGGCGCCCAGCGCCTCGAGCCGTGCGCGGGCCAGTTCCCGCGTGGTTTCAAATCGGAAGTCGGAAATGCGCAACTCCCAATAGCGGTACTCCTGCTGCCGCGTCCAGGTGGCGATCATCTGAGTTATTGGCCGCCCTTCGGCGTGGTATTGGCGAAATTGCCGCAGCACGGTAACAGCGCCGATATCATCCAGACTTTCCGCCTCCGCCAGCACCTGAGCTTCGATCAGTTTCGCCCCGCGGCGGTTGCACTGGCGAATGGCGTCTGCCGCCAGGCGGGCCGTTTTCGCCGGCAGGTGCGGCCCGGCATGCTCCATCAATAATGCCGCTCCCAACTCACGTTGGATATCTGTGGTCGGCCGAGCCAACAACTGCCACCACCCGACGCCGCCCTGCTCGAGCTGCGCGGCCCAGCCGGCGCAATGAAACAAACCCGCGGCGCCCGCGGCCAGCAGGTCGATGCCGCGCCCGGCCAGTTCGGGGGCGTGTCCGATGAGTTGCGTGAGGCGGCTGACCCGCAGAGCGCGTTCCCAAAGCCACGCATCACGCCGCTTACTTTCAAGCTGCAACGTCAACAGGCGCTGCGCGATGGGTTTGATCCGTTCGAGTTGCTGCACGCCTGTACCTTATCGTCATTATCGAACCGCAGGTTTTTTCTGCGGTCACCGGCAGCGAGCGTCATCCACCGCGGCTCGGGCGGCAGTTTATCCCTGCCGGCGCTCTGCGGCAAGGATTTACCGGGCTTGCGACTTACACGGATACCCCCTTCAGGGGCGGCACCCAGCGTCGCCGGATAATGTAACCCGGCCTTCCGCCCGAAATAGAAAAAGTGGATATTCCAGAGAAGGTCGAGGGCAGATAATGACTAACCCGGCCGATCCGAACGTGGCGGTCATGCCCGATTCAGGCTCGACTGCGGGGAAAGCGCTCCCGCCGCGCCTGCAGCGAGCCATGTCGCGGGTGACCGAAATCGGCTCGCTGCCTGAGATCACGACCAAGATCGTCGCTGTCGTGGAGAATCCGCGCTCCACCGCCGCCGACATGCATGACATAGTCAAGAATGACCCCGCGCTCGCGACTAAGATTTTGAAAGTCGTCAACTCGGCTTTCTACGGATTGCCCTCGCAGATTGCCAGCCTCGACCGCGCGATCATCATGCTCGGCCTGAGTGCGGTCAAGAATATCGCTCTGGCGGCTTCGCTGGCGCGCTTCTTCAAGGGTGACTGGGGCTCCGAGCACTTTGTTCCCACCGACCTGTGGCGGCACTGTATCGCGGTCGGCGTTTGCGCGCGCGGCCTGGCACAAGCCAGCCGCCAGCCGCAGCCGGATGAGTATTTTGTCGCGGGCCTCGTACACGATATGGGGCTGCTCGTTGAAGCTCAGCTTTTCCCGGACGACTTTCGGACTTTGATTGACTCGTGCGCCGCGACCAAACAGGACTTCTGCCAGGCTGAACGGGAATTGCTAGGCGCGGATCACCAGGCTTTTGGCCTGGCGCTGGCGACCAAATGGAGATTCCCGCCTGCGCTCCGCTACGGGGCCGGCTACCACCATGATCCGCGCCCACTGCAGCCCGAATTCCACCGCGTCGTCACTCTAATCTGCATGGCCGACACCATCTGTTGCCAACTGCAACACGGCTTCTACCTGTCGGCGGACACGCAGTCTGTCACGCCTGAAATGTTGACTCTGATCGGCATTGATGCCGAGGCCATGGCCCAGGTGCAAATCATGCTGCCCGAGAAGGTGGCCGAAGCTGAACAGATACTCAGCCCGCAATGACATATCGCAAGACGCGGCCGGAGCAACGTGCTGAGATTTCGCCAGAGCGCTCAGTTGTGTGCTAGACGCAACTGCCCATAGCGCACGGGCGTCTCAACCAAGGTGAAATCGCATTCCAGGTACCGCCGCCCGAATTTACGACACTGCTTTTCCGACGGAATGAAAACATCGACGGTGTTATGGCGAAAGCGGCGGTGTGTGCGGTCTGTCACGACAAACGTGCGCTTCAGAGCCGGAATGTAGACTGTCGATCCGAGCGGGATGTCCGCCGGCGCCGCGCATTGTCCAACGCCCGAAGGAATGCCCGCCGCGGTCAGCCCGCGATCGCAATACGCGGTCACGCGGCACACGCGTTTCACAGTTCTGGGCCGCTTTTCGCCGGCCGGCCCGGCAGCGCGATCGGGGTCGGCCGCTTGGGCCGTTTCTGCCGCGACAGTCGGCTCCGATAGCTCTGGTTCAGCGGCCTCATCCGCCTCGCTAACCCACTCCTCCCAGTTCGAATCTTCGTCCTCGATGTACTCGGGCGCAAGCGGATCGGCCAGTGCCGGCATAGACGTTACGTCCGCCAGCTCTTCAACCGCCAGAAAAGCCAGCACGAGCATTGTACAGCCAACCCATAGCGCACTCCGTCGGCAGAGGCACATCCGGGTACTCCGTTTCCCAACCAATCAGATTTCGAATTGAAACGTCTGGATAAAAACGCCGTTACCAGACGCTTCCAATGCCCACGTTTGCTAATTCTAGGTGCATTTTCACGCCGCGTCCAGCGCGGTTTGAGTCAGTCGCATTGTAACTGCGCGTTCAGACGCTCTGGTGTACTGGGTCCTATATGCAAAGGCTCCGGCAAGGGCGCAACGAGCCATCGCCCCCTCACCGGCGGTCATGCGTCGATTGAGTATAGGAACCAGCGGCGCTTGGCCGGGCCGCCGCGCGCCGCCTGGCGCGTGAAATAAACCGTCCAGACCGCCGCGTCGGACATCTTTATCTTAAAGTAGTGACGTCGCAGATAAATCTCGCCCTGGGCCCGCCCGTGCTCCGCCCCGGACTGCTTCCACGTCTCCAAAACCTCCCGAATCTCATAACTCTTCCCGCGCCAATCAAAACCGCCCGGCAATCCGGGCAGTCCACCGGCCATCGGACGCGCCATAAAAGTGCCGCGATGCGGCGAAATCGGCTCGCTTACGAAGTTCTCCACGCCCGCATTTTAGCCGCGGCACGGCCCAAAACTCACGCGCCACGGGCTAAGGCCGGCTCCCGCTCGCGGGCGGCGAGGCGTAGCTCTCTGGCGGTCCCAGCGGGCCGTCGCCCTTGGCCCGGGCGCGGCGCTCCGCCTCCTTGTTCTTCTTGTCCAGCTCCTGGCGGCGATTCCACTCTTCGATCGTTACGATCGAGCTGTCCCAAACGTACC
>JAGPEO010000023.1 GCA_018056925.1 Phycisphaerae bacterium | reverse complement strand
TCCAGCCGCGCCAGATCTGCTTCAGGCCCGTGTACATGCGCACGCGGTAGAGGCCGGCGCTCTGCAGCACCTGCAGCCGCACCCCCACGCGCTTAGCCTGGCGGGCCATGTGCATGTCTTCATTCAGCGTGGCCTTGGCGTACTCGTGACCGCCAATCGCTTCGTAGGCCCGCCGCGTCATGAGCATGAAGGCCCCGTTGGCGTACGCCTCGCGGCAACGCGGGTCATTGACCTTTTGCGGCGGAAACCAGAAGACCATGATCGCCCCGGCCACCGGCTGAATGACCTTTTCCCACAGGCTGTTCGCCTCCAGCCGGGGTAGCACCGACAAAAACTCAATCCCCTCCCGTCGGGCGAATGACACGGCCGCGCGCAGCAACAGCGGCGAATCGTAAGCACAATCGGCGTCTGAAAAGCACAGCAACTCCCCGGTGGCTTGCTGCATCGCCTCGCGCATCGCATTGTTCTTACCAAACCAGCCGGCCGGCAACTCGCGCACGTGGACGGCGGTAAGGCGCGGATCGCGGCGCGCGTAGTCGTCGATGATCTGCGGCGTGCGATCGCGGCTGCGGTCGTTTGCGATGATCACTTGCAGGCGTGGATAGTCCTGTGCCAGCAAGCCGTCGATGCACCGCGCGATGTTCTGCTCCTCGTCCTTGGCCGCTACCACGACTGACAAGCTCGGCCAGCCGTTGCTGTCTGCGCCGCCGCCGGATTGGTCGACTGTTTGGGCGTCCTGTTCTGACAAAACGTGCTCTTTCCCGCCGCGATTCACCTGCAGGTGGCGGCGGAGCCAGACGAGGCCGATGGCGAGCGTGATCCAGAACCAGGCGGCGATCCAGGGCGAGGCGAAATCAGGCATGGAGAACTCAGGCTTTCTGCCGCCGCGCGGGTCTGGCGCGGACGGTTGCAAAACAAAAAGGCAGCGACTCGTGCGCGCCGCCGGTTGTCTACTTTAACGGCGCTGCCGCTGGACGAAAACTGGCGGTTGGAACTCCGAAGTCTCCAATCTGTTTGCCGCACCGTAGGACGTGCCTTTGGATCAACCGCGCAAGTGCTCCTCAAGCCGGTCGAGCAGCTCGACTTGAGCGGGGTTGATCTTCTGTCGCGCTTCGTCCGGCGTGAAGAAGGCCGCGCGGTCGATTTCGGGGAATGTACGAGTTTGGCCCGAGCGTGGCGGCCATTCCATTGTGAAAGTGTTGCTGCGCAGGGCAGCGGGGTCGCAGTCGGATTCGAAGACCCACGCGTGGATCAGCTTGCCGCCTTTTTGCCTGATTGTGCCGAGCGGGATGAATGGGCCGGCCGGTTTGAGGCCGGTTTCCTCCTCGAATTCGCGAATCGCGGCGGCCAGCGAATCTTCGCCGGCGGCGATCTCGCCTTTGGGAATCGTCCACGCGCCGGCGTCTTTCTTGGCCCAGTACGGCCCGCCGGGGTGAACAAGGAGAACCTGCGGCTGTCCATGGCGGATGCGGAACATCAGCAATCCAGCGCTGGGCGTAGGCATACGGGGAATTGTAAGCGGAGCGGGGGCGTGTCGCCCCGGAGTGCGGGGTGGTTGGACGCCAAAGTGGGGCGGCGCCGTTGCTTCCGGGGGCCTTTGGTTCTCCGGCCCGGCACGGGCCGGCTTTGCTTGTGGCGCGCGGCGCAGGCTGCTTATGATGGCGCCCTGAGCCCGGGCGAGCCTATGGGCGGCTAACCGCCGCCTCCGAAACGTGTCCAAAGCCTGGTAACAACGTTTTGACTTTTGCTATCGAGGGAGCACGATGCGTACCGCTACGATCTTGATCGCCATGACGGGGCTCTTGGCCTGCCGTTCGGCCGTCGCCCAGGACATTACCGCCGAGCAGCAGAAACTGCTGGCCAGGCGGGCGGCCGAAGCGGACGCCTACCGGAAACTCGCGCAAATCGTTTACGGGATTCAACTTAACGAACGCACGTACGTGCAGGATTTCGTCTGCGAATCGGACGAGATTCGTGGCGAGGTGGATACCTTCATAAAGGGCGTCCGGCTGGGGCAGCCGATCTTCTACGACGACGGCTCCTGCGAAATCCCGGCCGAGGTTACCGTCGCGAAGGTGGTCGATACGCTGCGCACGGCGTGCGACCGCTGGTACAAAGGGGAGGACATCAAGACCAGCGATTTCGAGTCGATCAGCCGCCGAATTCAGAAAGACGTGATCAAGGTCTGCGGCATGGGAGCCCCGCGGGCGGATTTGCCGCCGGATCTGCCGCAATGCGCGATGGAAATGCTGCCGCCGGGTCCGCCGATGGCCGAGAACGCGCCGCCGCCGCCGATTCCGGATATCTGGAAGCAGATTGGTCCGCAGGCGCGCCTTTCGGCCATGAGGGCCGCGCAGATGGACGCCATGCGGAAGCTGGCCGAACGCATCAAGGGCCTGCGCCTCACCTCGCAGACCTGCGTGCGCGACTTCGTAGCGGAAAGTGACCGAATTACGGCTGACATGCAGGCCTTTTTGAAAGGCGCCCGCGAGATATGCTGCTACTTCCACAGCGACGAGCTAATCTGTGAATGCACGTACGTCGTGCCGACCGAGCAGGTCATCACGACCATCAAGCAACTCCACAGCCGCTATTACAACGGCGACCCGGACGATACGCGCGGCTCGGATATCGAGAAGATCGTCAAGACGGTCGTGAAGAAGGACTTCGAAGCGACGGGTATGGGCGTCCCGAACCCGCGCTTCATGCAGAAGTTCCAGGAATCGGCGGCCGTCCGCATGCCCGACTGGTCCATGCGCACGCTCGAAGCTGACGGGCGCGGGACGGACCCGCAAATAGATACGCCGCAGGGCCGGCTGCGTGCGGCGCGGGCCGCCGAAATGGACGCGCGGCGCCGACTGGCCGAGCAGATCGCCGGCTTGCAATTGGAAAGCGCGACGACCGTGAGCGACTTTGCGATGCAGCACGATGAAGTGCGCGGCCTGGTAGAGGCGGTGGTCGTGGACGCAGCCGTGACCAACACGCGCTTCGATCAGGACGTCGCGGTCGTGACCGTGGCCCTGCCGGGCATGAGCGTCTGGAGCGTCGTCAACGACGGGCTCCCGCGAAACCAGTAGCGGCCGCGCGCCAGGTAAGTGACAGGAGAAACCGATGCGTCTTTTCGTTTCGCTCGCGATTTCGTTGGCTTTGATGTTGACGGTGGGCTGCGCTTCGCAGCGTCACCACAAGGTGCGCGTGCTGGAAGAAGAGCGCGTGGGCGAAGTGCAGGAAGCGCCGCAGGGTGAGATGATCGTCGAATAGCCTGGGCTGCCGCCATGCACGTGTGGCCTCAGTGGTTGTTGTGCTCGTCGCCTTGGGCGTGCGTGCTGCCGGTTGCAATCGGTTGGGCGGCGGGAGCGCTGAGCCTGCAGGGCCGCGCGTTGGAACGAGTCGCGCTCGCCAAAGCGCGCAGCGAACTCCTCGACCGGGTCTATGCTCTGAAGCTGCGTGAGTCGCTTACCATCGGCGATTGGGCGGCGCACGATCTGGGCCGCGACCGGGCGCTGCGCCTGTGGCTACGCCAGACGGCAGCGTACGGAGCCGCCCGTACTTATTCAGACGGCTCGTGCGACGTGGCGGTGCGGCTCGCCCCGGCAGCGATTGAGCAGAAGCTCGAGGCATTATCCGCGACCAGCGGCGCCACGGCCGACGGTGCGGTCGCGACCCCGGACTTTTCACTTGCCGCGTGCGAATGGCCGGTTCTTTGGGCGCAAGGTACGGCCTGGCCCACTGAGGCGGAGCTGGCGCAGCAACCGGAAGGCTGGGAAGACGTGACGCCTGTGGGCTTGGAGATGACACGTCGGGCGGCCGAGGCGGACGCGCGGCGGGCGCTGTTTGATTCGATTGGGATGTTGCCGGTAACGCGAGCGCGGCGGCTGAGCGATTTTCTCGAATCGGGCGAGCAGGTGCGTGAAGCTGTTATTGCCGCGTTGCAGCGCGAGGCGCTGCTGGCAGTCAGCTTCGCGCCGGACCAGGTGGCCGTCGCCACGGCGCGCATCGGGCTGGTTGATTTGATCCGCATTCTCACCGAAGTTCACGAGAACAACTATCAGGGCGATGGGTTTCACGGCCGCGACTTCCGCGGAATGGGACTGCTGGCGACGGTAGATGAGGTGAGTGCGACCGGGTGGGCCATCCCGCCCGCGGCCGCGATTTCGCGCTCGCACTACCCGGATGGCGAACTCGACGCGCCGGCGTGGGCGACGGCCAAAATGACCGCCAGTGGCCGTTATCTGCCGAGGGAGAACGAGAAGCTATCCCAGGCGGAGCAGGCCGAAGCGGCGCGGCTCGATGGTGTAGACGAATTATGGCAGGGAATACAGACTCTCGCCCTCAAAGATGGAAGGACGCTATCTGCGTTCTTCGCGGAGCACACCGAGTTGCAGGCCGACCTGGAAGTGTTCTTGAGCGGGGCGCGGGTAGTCGGGCCGCAGAGCACGCAGCCGGCCGGCGTAGTCACGGTGCAGATCGAGCTGCCGCTGAGGCGGCTGTGGTGGATTGTGCGGCGCGGTTTGCGCCCGGCGGAAATGGCCACTGCGGCCGAGAGTGCCGGCCGACCGGCTCAGAAGGGAGCGCCATGAATCTGTATGTGAGGCTTTTTGGGTCTGGTGGCTTGATTTGCCGCGCCGGCCTGCTGTGCGCAGGCATGGTAATCGCGATCGGACTTCTGCCGTGCCCGGGCGCGGCTCAGGAAACTGGTTCTCCATTCCCGGCCGGCGACCCGCGGCTCGCGGGTGCGCCGCCCGAGATGGAGACGAAGACGGTTACGGTCGAGGCCGAAGGGTACAACCGCGACGATGCGATCAAGCAGGCGTTGCGGAAGGCTTTGGAGGAGGGCGCGGGGGCGCAGATTGCGTCCTTTTCGCAGACACAGGATTTCGTCCTGGTGCGCGACACGATTTACAGCCGGGCCTCGGGCATTGTCAGCGACTTTCGAATTCTCAGTGAGCGTGAAGGCCCGGGCGGCACGAGCATTGTGCGGCTCGAAGCCCGGGTGCGGCCCAGCGCGGTGGCGGCGGCATGGGGGGAGGTGCAGAACGTGCTGGACCAGATCGGGCGGCCCAAGATCATGGTCTGGATCGACGAACGCATCGACGGGGAGCTCCAAGAGGATTCGATGGTCGAGAACCGCATCGAGGAGCTGTTCGTCAAATCGGGCTTCGACCTGGTGACGCGGAAAGCGCGCGGCGCGGCGCCGCTTCCCGAGGCGGCCGACGTACGCGACGAGCGCGGCGCGACTGAGTTGCAGCGAATCGCCCGCGAGGCGGGGGCGCACATTCTCATACGCGGCTCGGCCAATGCTGACCGGGCCGGCCTCGAAAGCCTCTATGGTGTGCCGGCGGCGTTCTATAACTGCGACGTGCAGGCGCGCATTTATGCGACCGATACGGGGCGGCTGCTGGTGAGCGAGTCAATACCTTCCACGCGGCGCGGCGTGCGCTCGCGGCATGAGTTCAGCCCGCAAGCGGCGCGTGAAGCGCTGGTCCAGGCGACGTTTCCACCGGCCGAATCCGCAGGGCGGCGTCCGGCGCTGGCGATCAAGCTGTACGAATCGGTGATGGAGCAGTGGTCGACGCAGATCTCATTCGGCGGCGATATTGAACTGGAGGTGCGGCCGCTGGACTTCCGATCGTACCTCAAACTGAAGCAGGCGCTGGCGGGAATCGAGAATGTCCGTTCAGTCGAGGGGGATTTCACTGACAACTGTGGGCAGTTCCGGATCAAGGCGACCATCGCCGCGCAGACGCTGGCGGAATTGCTGACGGGCAAGCCGTTCTCGGATTGGCTGGAAGTAACGGACCTGAAGCTGAGCCGGATTCGGGCGAGGAGCGTGGGGGGATGAGAGAGTCTGACGGCTCTGGGCGGCGAATAGTTCCGCGTCGGAATCAGCCGGGTCGGGTGATAAGGTGATAAAGTGATAAGGTGATAAGGGGACTGCGGGAGACAGGCAGAGGGCTCCACGCTCGGTTGCGGAACGTGGAGCCCTGTTGATAGAGCCGCCAGGACCGGGACCAGAGCACCTTGCCCGGCATGCTGTAGAGGGGGCCGGAGCCGTCCGGATCAGGAATGTCCTCGCGCAGCTTAAGCGTGACATTGATGTTCGCCGGATCAATGGGATACTCATCGTGCAACCACGATCCCCAAATCACGATCCGGGTAATAGCATTGGTTTCAGTGCAGAGGAAGTCGTCAGCCAATGCTATCGGCTGCATGTCCCTGACGTCGATGCCGGTCCTGCCCAAATCGGGCGGCTGGAGCCATTTGGATTCGCACGTTTCATCCTTGCCGTCGCCGTCCCAGTCTCCGACGCAGATTGAGCCGGGGCCTTGCGGCTCGCCTTTTTCCTCCCGGCAGGCCTCAACAGGCATCATTCTACACTCGCCGTCGAAGCAGCAGGCCTGCTCGGGCGAGGAGATAATCTCGCAAACGTCGGCCACATGATTGCCGTTAAGATCCTCGCAGTCGCTCCCGGGACCGTGCCAAGTGCCCTTGTACTCGTCGCGGCACTTGATTACGTCCATAACCTCGCACTGGATCGGGTCCGCCGTTCCATAGCAGCAGGCACCCGGCTCCGCACTGACCGGGCACTTGAACATATCGCACTGCGAGCCGGGGCCCATCGGCGTGCCGCCCTGCATCAGGCACGCGAAGGTTTGCAGCATCTCGCACGTTCCGTCTGGGAAGCAGCAGGCTTCGTCCGGCGGTGCGCCGTGAATTTCCCAGAACCAGCGCGTTTCGTACTCGCCCTCGTTGTTGGTGAAACCCGCCAGTTGCCGGGCAACCAGGAATCCGCCCGGCTCGATCTTGATCGGCTCAGCCGCGCGCAACGTATCGGCGTCCGAGCGCGCCTCGCCCAAAATCACGTCGATGACCTTCCCGGCGTCGAGGCTCAGCGGACGGTCGCCGCTGATCTTGCTGCCATCCGCACGTACGATGTCGACCCACTTGTAACCCTCGGACGCCCCACCTTCGGCCAAATCCTCAAACTTGGGCTCGTGATCGGGGTCAAACACGGCCGCCTGCAGTTGCACAATATCCAGCTTGATCGGCGTCGGCGGCCAGGGTGGAGGCTGCTCGGCCGGGGGCGGCGGCGGCGTCGCGGTGACGAAGTTGTTGGCGATGGTCAGCAACTGCGGCTCGCTGCCGTCGGCGACGTTGAACCCAATCATGGGAACGAAGCCGTCGTTGTACAACGCGCCCCGGGCCTTTTCCCCAACCGGCTTGCCGTCGCGCGTCCACCAGGACACCACGTCGATGACAATGTTCTTGTAGTCAACGTCGAAGAGCACGCCCATGTGAAGGATTTCACAGTACGGAATATAAACTCCGGGCTCCTCCATCCACCACGTGCACTCAAACCAGTAATCTTCCCCACCGAGGGGCGTGATCTCCCACTTGAACTTGGTGAAGGGGCCGTCCAAGTGATTGATGACCGTGGGTAATCCCACCAATGACTGAAGTTTCCCCTCAACGTGAAAATCGTTCGGCCACAAGTCGGGGTCTCTGATGTCTTGGTGTACATCGAAGACTATTCCCGCCTGAATGGCCCAAGCCGCCGTGCTGCTTAGCAACCCGACGGCCACCAAGACACATGCTCTTGCCGCTACTCTGCTGACACACATACTTGTTACCTCCTCGGGAGTGTGCTTATGGCTCCAAACCAATCACGCATTGGATTGGAGCCACGTCCGCCCTTATAACAGCAGACTTAAGTTTGTCACGCATTTTTTGCATGCGCTTTTGCGCAAACTCACATATTGTTGGTTAAGATTGCGCACTCGCGCAAAGTAAAGAGCGCAACAGTAGCATTGTGTTGCGCGTTCGCGCAAATACTCGTTCGCCAAGGTCGACTTTGGACGCGCTAAGCTTGTTTTCCGCCCCGCAGTGTCGTCGATGTGAAAATCAGGATTGGAGTAGCTCTTTTAGTAATCCCGCTTTAAGACACGAATGTCCAGTGTATGGCCCTCTAAAGGCACTCACCTGTAGTATCCCAAGCACGTACGTATAGCTGACTTCCGCGCGCACCACGCCCACTCACTGCGCGCGAGCTGTGTGTCCCAGCCGCATTATGCGCGTGGCGGCGTGACCGGCTCGTCGCGTCCGAAGCGGTCGGTGCGGTAGATACCCAGGCTGCCGCCAAAGGCCGCGGCGCCGGCTCCGATCAGTAGCATGATGAACGCCCAGAAGGACGCCGCCGCGCTCCAATCGGCGACCTTGCCGCCCCATTCTTCGGCCACCTCTCCGGCGCGTTCGGCTGCCCCTTGCAATCCTTGGGCGCCTTGAGCCCACTGCTCGGCGTTGCGCTCGGCCTCGGGGCGGGACATGCTTGTTTGGCTGACGAGGATCTCGATTACGCGCTCTTTGTCCTGCGGTGTGGCGCCGTCCGCGTCGAAGTAATTACCGAGTGCAGGTTTCAACTGATCCCAGGCGCCTTCGGTTGCCTGCCAGCGCTGCAGCGTAGTCTGTGACTGGCTGTAAACCTGTTCAGGCGTTTTGCCACCGTTCGCAGTTCCGCCGTCAGCAGCTTTACCGTCGGCAGTTTTGCTGTCGGCGGTCTTGCTGTCGGCGGTTGCTTCGGCGCCCGTGCCGGTAACCGCGCGCGCCCCGTAGGAGACGGTCTGGTCCAGCAGGTTGAACGCGCCGCCCATGATGTTGCCGGCCGTAGTGGTCAGCAGGTATGCCATGAAGAGCGTGGCCAGGCCCCACACCACCAGTCCATGGAGAGCGCCGTTAGTGCGACGGTGCGCCCCCGCCAGGCGTGCGCTCGCCCAGCCACCTATGAACAGCGCGACGATGCCGGAGGCCAGCCACCAGATGTAGCCGGCAATACCCAACCCGGCGAAGTACCCCTCTCCTTTGCCCGGTTCGACCGCGGCCAGCCCGATCGCCAGGCCCAGCAGGCCCAACATAAGCTGGATGACGGTTACCAGCACTGCGCCCGCGAAAATCGCGCCCCACGAAACCGGGCGCGCCGTCCGCACTGGGGGTGTAGCGGCCCAGTTTGATGTTGGTCCGTGTACGGCCTCGGCCATGGAAAAGCCTCCTGTGTGAATCTCCGCCCTGAAGCAGCGGCCCCGGGTGCCCACTGATGATTGCCGGCGCTTGTGAAAAAGGGCTGACTGAAGTGTAAATTCGGCGTCACCAGAGTAAGCCTGGGGGCCAAATGGGCCTCGGACTACACCCCAAATTCCAGCACACACAGTTCAGAAGCTGGCGTATTCGTAATGCGCCGGCCTGACAAACACATTTATGATGAGCCAGACTATCAGGCTGATTAGGCCCAGCACGACTGCCGCCAGGGCATAACCCCGGCCGACAAGCAGGCCGGCCGAGCGCTCGATACTTTTTTGAGCTGTCAGTCCCAGCAGTACAGATATCAGGCCCAACGGGAAGGCGCACGGCTGAATGACTAGCGATACCACAGCCAGGATCAGCCCCAGAACGGCTTGAACGCTGGTACGCGAGCGCGTGTCGCTACGGGCCGCGCTGGTTTCGGCGCCGGCGGGCTGAGCTGATTCGCTCAGCGCCTGGCCGCATACTGGACAAAATCGCACGGGCGTCGGCCCGCGTTGCTCGACCGTTCTATGACAACGCTCGCACTGGCGTGCCTGGGGCGTCATGGCGGCTCCATCAGGCCCGAAGTTCCCGCAGCACGGCCACACTGGCAGACAGCCCCAGTCGCGCTGCGCCCGCCTCGATCATAGCTAACGCGGAGGCGGCATCGCGAATTCCGCCGGCCGCTTTAACGCGAAGTGGGGCCGCATGCTGGTGCAAAAGGGCCACGTGTGCGACGGTCGCGCCGCCGGCCGGATGAAATCCGGTTGAGGTTTTCACAAAGTCGGCTCGCGCCTCGGCCGCACAGCGGCAGCCGAGGATTATTTGCTCGGTTGTCAGCGCGCGTGTTTCAAGGATGACTTTCACCAGTGCACGTTCGTTCACCCTCTTTACGGCCGCCACGACTTCGGCGATGTCGCGTATGACGGCTTCCCGGTCGCCGGCTCGCAATGCGGCGAGATTTACAACCATGTCGACCTCAGCGGCCCCTTGCTCGACGGCCAGTTTCGCCTCGAGAGCCTTGACTGACGTCGTGGACGCGCCGAGTGGAAAGCCCGCCACGCTCACCACGCATGTAGGCGTGCCGCGGAGCAACTCTGCACAGCGTGGGACCCAAATCGGATTAACGCACACGCCGAAGAAGCCGTACTCGCGCGCCTCGACGCAGAGTTTTTCAATGTCGGCCGCAGTCGCCTCAGGCTTCAGCAGCGTATGGTCGATGCAGCGGGCCAGAGCGGCGCGCGTGTTCGGGAAGCCGGATGGCAATTGTGAATCCTCCGTGAAAAGGGTGATAAGGTGATAGAGTGATAAAGTGTTCCGCAGACCATCCTTTATCACTCTATCACCTTATCACTTTATCACTAGTGGCATGCTCAGTGGGTTTCGGCGGATTCGGCGGCTTCGGTCGTGGTGATAATCGTCGCATCCTGAATCGACCGGCCCAGCATGCGCCCGATGGGGATTTCGCGGCCGCGGCGGTCCGGCGCGTCCTGGGTCATCACCAGCAGCCGGTCGCGGTTCTCGCTCAGCGCGACCAGTAGGTCGTCGCTGGCCCAGACGCGTCGTATGGGCACGGTGCTCTCCATCAGCCGGGCCACTATGCCCTGTTGCGGGTAAACGCCTTGGACTCCCGCAGACCCGGCGGGAATCACCAATTCCAGCAGATCGCTCCAGTGCCGCAGAACTATGGACTCAAAACCCGAGGTGGCCCGGTGTAGCGGGACCCAGCCGTCGGGGCGATCGATGTTCAGCGAAGCCAGCACGCCATCGGTCACCCCGGCATAGACCGTGCGGCCGTCAACGGCCAAACACTGAATAACCTCCGGCGCCGGCGGCGAGAGCTCATGATCATCGTTTGCGAGGGCTAACATGTGCACGACGTCGTCGGCTGCAAACAACACGCGGTCGCCGGCCGGCACGACGGCCCGGATAGTTTTGGGCGTCCCGGCAATCGGTTCGTAGCGCTGCTCGCCAGCCTCCGGAGCGCTAAGCGGCCAGGCCCACACCCCGAGCTGCGAGTGGCTGGCGAACAGCAAGTCACCTGCCACAGCGGCGGCGTTGAAACCGGTGCGCGGCGCCTCACTACTCTTGACGGGATAAGCGGCTAAAGCGGACCCATCCGCGGCGCTGATCGTCCAGACCCCGCGCGCCGCGCCGACCAGCAGCAGATCATGCTGCGGGCAGTAGGTAACCGAACGCAGCCCGCCCAGGCTGTCATCCAGATGCACGACCCGCAACGGCTGCTCGACGCGCTCCGGGTCAAACCACAGACAGTCGTTGCCCGCCACTGCGATTAACGCGGCGGCCACTTGCCGGTCAGGCGAAATGCGCCACAGACTTTCCAGCAGCCGGCCACGCTCGCCGGGCGAAAGTGAGGGCAGCAGGTCGCGCCATTGCAGGTCTTCGCTGGTCCCGGCCGCGGCCTTCATCTTCTCGAGCAACCCGCTCAGATGGTTCAGGCGGCGTTCAGTAGCCGCCAGTGCGGCCTGCTCGACCAGGGCGTGCGATTCGATGCCGGCCAGGCGCGCGGCCGTCTCACGCTCCAGCATTTCCTTGCGATTGAGGGAGAAACTCTCGCAACGCAGGGCCCGCACGCCCTCCAGCGTCATTCCCGTGGTGAAGAGGAAGCGTTTCAGCTCCTCGCGCAGTACGCCCTCCAGCTCTTCCCGCACATCCTCATGTACAAGCCGTGCGGCCGGATTCTCGCGTAGAAACCGCTGCAGGGCCGGTTCGGCCCCGGCCGCGGCGATGCGTTCCGCCAACTGCTCCACCGTCAATTGGCCGCTGTCCAGCAAAGTCCGGCGGAGAGCGGCCAGTTCGTCAGCACGCGCCTGCCAGCGCACCAGCAACTGGCCGGTCAGCGTCACATCGTGTTTGTCGGCCGCGGCGCCTTCGACCGAAAGCGGCACTTGGATAGCCCTGCTCCGCGCGAACACGATGATTTCGTCGCGCTGTGGGCGCGGCTCCTCGCCCGCGGGCACCAAGCGCCGCCGTCCGTCCACCCGCTCGATCAAAGCCACCCATTGGTCGGGCACGACTACGGCCGGTGACAATATCGAACGCGGTAAGGCCTCCGCGTCCGCACATACGGCCACGAGCGCCGGATCACTCAGCCGATCGATGATGCTGCCTGCTGCCATGGACTTTCCTATGGAAACTGCCAGCTTCCGCGGCGGGCGAGCTCCCGATTTTTACTCTCCACCATGCCGGGAATGAGAAACAGGTCCACCAGCGATCCAATGCCCACCAGACCCAGCGTCAACAACCAAATGACGCCCGTGACATAACGGCCTGTGTAGAACCGGTGTATGCCTGCCGCGCCCACCAGGCACAGCGCCCACAGCAGATATGCCATTCCCACAGAGCGCACGGTCAGTTCTCCCAGGCGAAATCGGCGGTAATCCGACAGGGGCCGCCCGCAACTGGCGCAGTACCGCGCCCCGGCTTGATTCCGCCAGCCGCAGTCCGAATCCGGACAACGTATCTGCGGGCCGGATACTCCGCTTGCAACGTGTGACATTCCGTTCAGCCTCTATTCCGGCGACGCCCGGACGATTCCGGCCAGCCGGCACTGATTCTAGCTATTGGTTGCAGCCCACTCCTCAAACTTCTGATGGTCCTTTGCACCTACGGATGGCGGGACATCCTCGATCGCCGCAAGCAGGTCAGCCATCGCAATCTTACGCGGCTCCGCCCCAGCCACCGACTCGAGGAAAGGTCGCGTGGCCGCACGCCCGCATACGGCCTTGATATCCGCGCCGCTGTAGCCCGCGGTTTTTTCGACCAGTTCCGCGAGATTCACGTCGTCGGCCAACGGGCGTTTGCCGACGTAGATTTCAAATAGTCTAAAGCGGGCCTCCGCGTCAGGCAGCGGGACGTAGACTTTGGAATCGAAGCGGCCCGGGCGCAGAATGGCCGGATCCAGGCTCCACGGCTCGTTGGTGGCGCCGAGGAACATCAGGGCCCGCATTGCTTTCCGGTCGAAGCCTTCAAGCTCCTGCAGAATTTGAGGCACGACGCGCTGCATGACGCTCGATTCAGACGAACGCCGGCGGGGGACCAGGGCCTCAATTTCATCCATGAAGATGACGCTTTTCGGTTCGGCCTTGGCGGCTTCGAAGAGTTTGCGCACGTTCTGTTCGGCCTCGCCGACCCACTTGCTCATGATCTGCGCCGGGCTGATGACGAACATGGTGGCGTCCACCTCGGTTGCGACCGCCTTGGCAATCATGGTTTTGCCGGTGCCGGGCGGACCGAAGAGCAGCAAGCCGCCGCCGACGTCAATGCCGTAATGCTCGGCGAGTTCCGGGTGGCGATAGGGATAGATCATTTTCAGGTAGATTTCCTGCTTGACGTCCTCCAGGCCGGCGATGTCGGCAAAGCGTACGTTGGGCTTTTCGCGGACGATCCAATCTTCGGCCTGGGCGCCGTTCTCCTCTTCGCGGGCCCGGTCGCGAGCGCGCGGACTCCCGCCAGGGGCGCCGACGCGGCGGTCGCAGCTCCTGGCCAGCTCGAGCAGTTCCTTGGCATAGGCCTCCTGCTCCTCGCGGTGCTTGGGGTCGTCGTTGGCTTCGGCGAGTTCAATCATGCACTCGGCGGCCTGAATCAGATACGGCCGCGCGGCGGTGTAGTCGCCCTCGCGCAGTGCGGCCAGGCCCTTGTCCTTGAGGCGTTTGAACGTGGCAAAGGTGGCGGGCATCAGGGGAGCACCTCGGTTGGTAGCGCGCTGACGATGATGTCGTACGCCTCGCGGGCGAGTCTTAGCGCCTCGCGCGCCTCATCCAGGTTCGGTTCACATCCGGTGTCCGGGTAGCGGCCCTCTACCGCAAACTCGGTCATCAGCGAAAGCTGCGGAGCCAGCAAGTCAAAACGCGGATCGATCGGCCCGCACAATTTCAACAACGTGTCAAGCACATGTGTTCGTGGGGCTTGGATACCGCGGTACAAAAGCACCGCCTTAAGCGCCTTTTCAATCGTCTGATGACTGTGGAAGCACGCCATGTCTGGTAATCGAGGCTCTTCCTCGAGCGCGCGGTTCGCCATCTCCAGATCGCGCTGAGCTTTGACGAGCCAACCCCGGGCGAGTTCCTCTTTAGGCGGCATAGACGATTCTCCCGCGCGTCTTGACCTCGCGATGAAAGCTCCCGATCACGCCTGAGTAGCGCTCCAGTTTCTCGGCCGTGATGAAATGTAGTTCGATCGGCAGACCCAAGCCGAACAGCGCCCCATAGCCGCGCCGTGCTACATCCATGATGGAGTCGATGTGGTCAAGCACGATCAGCAAATCGATGTCGCTGTCGCGATGCGGCGTACCGTAGGCATGCGAGCCGAAGAAATAGATGGCGTGCGGCGTCAGAGCGGCCACCAAGCGCCTGATGATCTCGGCAAGCATGTCTTGCGAGAACTCGGGCATCACCCCAGGTGCTGCATCGCCGTACCCATCCGGCGTTTGCCGAGTTCCCGGCCGCTCACCTTTCATTTCGTCTCCTTCTGCCCCTCCCCCTTAAGCGCCGCCAGTTCGGCCCGCAATGCGCTCATCTGCTGGCTTTCGCGGGCCGCCTCGACCTGTTCTTCAGCGGCGATCATGCGGTCGATCTCCTCGTCGCTGATCGCCTCAGTCGTCCCCGCGGCCGATACGTCCGCCGCGGCCCCTTGCTCGATGGCATCGAGGAACATCTGCATGCGCTCCTCCATGCTCTGCGACTGCATCAGCGCCCGCTCCCAGTCCATCTGCGTCTTGGCCAGGTCCGTATCGCCGTACATGCGGCTGACCTCGCGGGCCATCAGGCTCATGGCTTCGGCGAAGTCGGCCGAGGCTTCAGCCTGCCGTTTGATCAACAGCGCGTTTTTCACCGCCAGGAGCTGCCGCTCGAGCAACTTCTTGATGGTGGCCGTCTTTTTCAGCGAACTCCGAATGAACTGATATTGCGCCTGATCGCCGATCTGCTTGGCCTGCCGGGCATTTTTGACAAATTCATCGGTGAACTTGTTCTGCTCGGCAATGGACTTCTCGATTCGCCGTATACCTTGGCGAATACGCATGTCGCGCTCGAGCCGGCGTTCTTCTTTGGACTTAAATAGACCCATGAACCACTCCAGTTGCGGTGATAGGGTGATAAGGTGATAGAGTGATAAAGGTTGCGTGTCGCAGCCGTCTGGCGGACGTGAGTTCAGCATTCATGGAACGCGCTCCCCCTGTTGATCCTCACACGCGAGGTACTTCGGACCGGGCAGTGTCTTACGAGTACCCCGCAAGTGAATAATGTACGCCTGAAGCTGCCGGGCGCAGAGCTCGGCTTTGTCTATCAACCACTCATAAACGTGCTGGTTGATCAATCCGACGTCATAAGCAGTGATAATTTGACTCCGCAATTCGGCTGCAGAACCCTTGGCGGTGTAGCAGTACTCAGTCTGTTGTTTGCGCGTGCCTCTCTCAAAACCCTCTGCGATGTTGCTGCCGATGCTCACCGCCGCACGCTTCATTTGGCTAGCCAGCGCGAAGTCTCCTCGCAGCTTTTGGTTCTCGCTGGCCCGGTACACACCGCGCGTCAAATCCCGTGCAGTCTGCCAAACCCGCAGATCCTCAAACCGCCTCGCCGCCACAGCGCGCTCCCTTTATCACTCTATCACTTTATCACCTTATCACTTCACGTGTCTGCAGCTTTCTCCCGCTCGCGCACGCGGCGTTCCGCCTCGTCGAACGCCGTCCCCGTATCCTTGATCAGCCCCGCGTCCATGTCATTCCAGATCTTCAGCAGCTCCTGGGCGGCGGGTGAGATGCCGGCCGTCGATTCGTCGGCTTCGGCGCCCATGCGCAGGATCTCGTCCAGACGCTCCTGGTACATCTCACTGGTGATCCGATCGTTCTCGATCAGCCGCTCAATGGCCGCCAGGTCGCTTTCGCGGATCAGCGGCCGAACGCCAGCCGCGCCGCCGAACATCTGGCCGCTCTCGCGCAACATGCGGAGGC
Source organism: Phycisphaerae bacterium (assembly GCA_018056925.1). Taxonomy (GTDB): domain Bacteria; phylum Planctomycetota; class Phycisphaerae; order UBA1845; family Fen-1342; genus JAAYXS01. The sequence continues at coordinate 4,165 of JAGPEO010000023.1, read as the reverse complement.
GCGAGACTGTCAGTGCCTCCTTGCTGCGGATGTTGAGATGCCGCGCGATCATCATTTGCTCGGTGTGCAGCAGGTCGTATTGCTGGGCGAATGTGCGGCGGAGTTCGGGCGTCTTTTCCTTCGCGCCCTGGGCGATGATTTTCTGCTTATCTTTGGCGAGCTGCCCGACGCGGGCTTGCATGCGGTTGCGCTCGTTCTGTAACAGCATTTCCTGGGCGCGCAGCTCGGCTACGTTCATCGTCGCCAGCGTCTTGCGTTTGGTCGTGAGCCATTCGAAGAAGTTCATTGAAGCTCTCAACTACCAGTTCTCAAGCACCATCTGCCAGCTGCCAGCTAATACCATCTGCGGGCTGCCAGCTAAGCCAGACGCGGTGTGCCACTGCTGCTTCAGCAGTGAGAAGCGCTTAACCAATCTCGGGGCGCGGTTCGGCGCGCTCGCGCCCGCGCTGGCCGGTCGAACCTTCAGCCCCCTTGGTCCGCGCCGGCGCTTCGGGCGCCGGTCCCGCCGCACCTGCCGCGGCGGGCGCCGTCTTGGCCGCCGCCTGGGCCTCGGCTACCTGGGCGAACTCGGCCAGAATGGCGTCTTCCTCGTCCGCCTGCAGCGGCGTCTGCGCGCCTACTTCGATGCCCGCCGCCAAGTCCGCATTGGCCGCCAACTCGGCCACGATCTGCTCGGCTTCGGCCGCCTCGCGCGTCAGGTCTTCCGCCTTCGGCAGCTCCAGCCGGCGGCCCTGCTCGGCCAGCGTCAGGTTGTGGACGTGCGTGCCGATAATGTCGATCTGCTGGGTGAAGACGTTCACCTGGGCCCGGATGCGTCGTAAGTCGCGCCGCACGCGCACCAGCTTGCCGGCGAGCTGCTTCTTTTCGGCCTCGGTCGCGGCGGCCGCCCCCTTCTGAAGCGACTCGCGCTCTTCGGCTTCCAGTGCGTCGAGCCGGCGGTCCAGCTCCTCCCGCTGTTGTTCGAGTTGGACGCGCTGCGCGGTCATGATGCGCACGCGTTCAGCGGTGCTCGGCTTGAACCCAAACAGCCGTCGTATCCGCATCCACAAGCTCATAGCGCCGACCTCGTCCGCCAGCGGGCTGCGCGCCACGTGCAGCTCGCCCTCGTGCACGACCGTCATCAGGCGCGGGTCGCTCCGGCACGCCTGCCGAACCGCCGCTTCGGTCTGTTCCAGCGGCAGCCCGAGTTTATCGGACAGCTCGGAGAGCGCAATACCCCGCGACTCCAGGGCAGCGGCCTCTTTGTCCAGATGATACAACAAACGCCGGACATGGTCGTCCTGGGTTTCGAATTCCACTAATTGCGCCCACGGGCTATAGCGCACTGAGTCTGACATCTCCACGTCCCACCCGCCGTCCTCGCGCCCGCCCACCAGCACCAGCTTGGGCAGGTCGCTATCGGTCACCATGGCCCGCGCCTCGGGCGTGAAACCCGTCGCACTCGCCAGTATGACGGCCGTCGGGCGCTGGCTGGTAGGAAGGAGTTCGTAGCGATCCAGCGCATATTGCACTTGATCGCGCCCGATCGGCCCCGGAGTTTCGCCGGCCACCAGCGCCGCCGTCGGCGTCAGCACCTGGGCCCGGACGCGCGCCACCGTGTACGACAGCGGCCAGATCAACTGCCGCCCAAATTCCAGGCTGACCGCGCGCGTCCCCGGTAACTCGTTCAGCAGGTCAAGATCGTACATCTCCAGGCGGTTGAGCGTGGCCCGTACCGCGTCCCGACCATCCGGCATGGACTCAACCACGACCCGATCGGCTGGCAGCGACCCGTGAATCAGCTTCGTCGCCCGGGCGCGCAACTGCCGGTGAAACGAATCTTCGAACTGGCGTTGACGGCTGCGCTCATCCATAGGCGTCCAGATCGTGTTCATGCTGGAACGACCGGCCGCAACGTGCACAATAGCGCGCATCGCCCGGGTTGGCGTGCCCGCAACGTGGCTCTGGGCAAATCAGCCGGCCGCGGCGCGCGGCCCCCAATTGCCGATCGCCGCCGCCAATCCCGGCCACTGCCCGGAACACAAACCCCAGCGTCCTTACGACCAGCGCGACGGCCACCACGATCAGGCCCAACACGCCGAGCACGAACAGAACGCCGACGGTCACGTGAAAGGCCTCGGCCAGCAGCACGATCCTCTACTCCTCCAGCGGCAGCGCCGTCCCGCAGAAAATACAGAACCGGTCCCGGGCGGCGGGATAGCCCCGGCAGGCCGGACACCGTCGCACACGGCTAGTGAGTTGGTGGCCGCAGTAAGTGCAGAACTGGTCGTCAGCAGCCACCAGGTGATTACAGGACGAGCAGGCCCGCAACGCCCCGCTGGCGTCAGCGTTCCAACCTGACGGAGGAGGCGGAGGCACGATACCGCCTCGGGCGGGCCGCACGGCGGCCAGCCGCGCATCCATATCGTTGAGCACCGCACGGGCGCTCTCGTAACGCGAATCCTGCCGCGCGTACAGCCGCCGATAAACTTCATCCAGCGCCGTCGGAACTTCAGGACGCACGCTGCTGGGCAGCTCGGCGCCGGCCGGCCGCTCACCCGTGAGCAGCTCGAACAGGATTACGCCAATTGAAAACAGATCGCTTAGCGGCGACGGCTTGTAATGCCCGTCGCGCAGTTCCGGGGCCATATAGGCCAGCGTTCCGACCAGTTTGTCATCTCGATCCAGCGAGGCCGAGTGCGCGATGGAGCGCAAAGTATCGGCGTTGCTGACGCCCAACCCAAAATCGCCGATCTTCACGTCCGCCACGCGTACGTCCGTGATGGGCCGCTCGCCCAGATCCAGCAGCACGTTTCCGGGCTTCAGATCGCGGTGCAGCACACTGGCCGCATGTGCCGCTTCCACGGCCTGCAGAATGCCCCGTATGACCGTCAGGACCACGCCAATCGGCAGCCCCTTGCGGTTTTCCTCGATCGCCTTACGCAACGACGGGCCGCGGACAAGTTCCATTACGAGGTACGGATGCTCGGCGTAAGGATCGAAACCGAGCACGCGAATGATGTTCTCGTGCCTAATCCCGTGAACGACGATGCCCTCACGCTGTAAGTACCGCACGTACTCCGGTTCTGTCGGCAGCTTTATCGCCACCAGATCGTTCGCCCAAATGTGGTGCCGCGCCCGCCAGACCTCGCCGAATGAGCCCGTGCCAATCGGCTCTTCCAGCACGTATTCGCTGATACGCATGCCTGCTTGGTACTTGCTCATCGCTCTTGTTCCCGGCAGCCTTTCCGGCGGCCAGCATCCGCGAATCACCCCCCGGCTTGTTCCGACAGATACTCTGCCACCAGAAAATTATACGTTCCGGCGATAGCGACCGCTGCCAAACCCGCCACCCAGCCCCAGCCGCTGCTCGGCCAGCGCTGAAGTAATACCAGCCCAACAACGATATCGACCAGCAAGAACAGGGCTAGCAGGACGAAACCGGCCCAGTTAGAGCCGAATTCCAGCACACGCCTCATAAAAAAGCGTGCGGACCAGGGCAGCGCCGCCGCGATCACGACCCAAACGAGCGTTCGCCAGATGCCGTTCCAGACCATCTGGCGGCCTTCCGGGCCGAGTTTGTAGATTGCGAAACCCAAGGCGACCAGAAGGCCCAGGGCGACCCAGCCCAGAATCTTCTCTACAAGTCGTCCTGCGATGCCGCGTGGTCCTTCCATGTGCGTGATTGTAATCCTTTCCGAGTATTAAGCAGAATTAGAAATAATGGCTGTATTCATAATCGAACCCGACCACAAAGTAACAAAGTTCCAAGACCGCCACTGATGCTCCAACCGGCGCCGAACCGGCGACGTTCCGGGACGACGCGCCCGGCTGCGAGGGAATTCGTGTCGGAAGCGGGTTCATTCGCATGATTTCTTGCCTCGAACAGCTTGCCCGGCGGGGAACTGACGGTATACCAACTCATTGACGAGCTTGTTGTATTCGGAAGGCTTTCGATGGACCAGCGCGGCGCGTCGTTGCTTCAGACTTTCCCGAACCCCAACCCCGAGCGCGACTACGTGATCCGTCACGTCGCCCCGGAGTTCACCAGCCGCTGCCCGGTCACCGGGCAGCCGGATTTCGGAACGGTAATCGTGGAGTACGTGCCTGACGCCCGCTGCGTGGAGTTGAAGAGCCTGAAGCTGTATCTGCAGAGCTACCGCGATCAGGGCATATTCTACGAAGC
>JAGPEO010000313.1 GCA_018056925.1 Phycisphaerae bacterium | reverse complement strand
ACCACGAGCGACTTTAAAATGTCGTTTATCTGATCGGTTCTGAATTTCAGCTCGGCGGTGGCGTTGCCGTCAACCTGCGCGCTCGCCTCGAAGTAGCCGACGCCGCTGTTAAAAAGCGCGATCCGAGTCAGCTCCAGGTCCGCTTGCGATTCGGCGCGCACCGGCGGGGCCGCAGCCAACATTACAGGAACCAGCCACAACAGCCGCGCCGCCGCGCGCCAAGAAGGTCTGAGAACGTGCATAATTCGCTCCTGTGCGGTCCGTCCGCCGGGCTCGCCCAAACAGCCGGCCTTGCGCCGCATCGTAGCATATTTACATTGAAGATGACCGAAAGTTTCGTTGTGCGGCGGTTGAGCGGGCTGATTCGGCGCGTGGCGCCCAGCGCCTCATGACCGCGGCCAAGAACACGGCGGCGTTGCGCCTCTGCCGTCCGATGACGACTATCCGCCAGCCTGTCGGGTGACGGCAATGCGTCAGCGCTCATTGAACTAGCCGAGTGTACTCTGAACTTCGTGAAACGCGGCCAGCGGACAACACAACTGTCTTGGTCGCATAATTGGCGTGTTCACCTGCGTCGGGGGCCCTTAAGACATTTGAGGAAGGCGGAAAAGTTGACGATAAGAACCGCTTGACGCGGTCTGCGGAGTGGCCAGTACTCCGCCCCGTTCGGTCTGGTATTCGTTTACTGGCATTGTTTACCGATGTCATCATCGGTAGTCCTGTATCCAATTGGAGATGCGAGCATGAACCGTAAGTACTTGTGGTTGACAGCGATTACGCTTCCCGGCGTACTCATGAGCGGCTGCTGGGCCGGCCTGCACCAATTCGCCATCCACACCTTCGAGGTCACCGACTTCGTCGCGGCGCTCAGGGTGTTGGGCCTGTTCTAGCAGCGAGGCCGGGCATGCTCGGCCAAGATTTAAGGTAGGCAGCGTCTGCCGAATTATGTGCAGCGTTGCCTTCCTTCATTTAACCGCCAGTCTACAGGCTGTATAGGGGGGTCAAGCATTACTAACCGGACTCCAGTTCTTGTCATGCCGGGCTTTGGCTCTGGATAGTGCTTACAATCGACCCATTCCAGAGTAAATCGCCGTAATATCGGAAACGACCCGGGCGGCCTTCTAGCATCACGAGCAGCGCCGTTCGTTGCGGGCTGCGGAGTTGTGAGTGCCCTGCGCTGCGCGAGCGAAACCCGCGCTGTAAGGGGCCGTGACGAGGGCCGAATCTTATGTTTCATCACGTGAAAGAGCTGCAATTCAATGCGCGCGTTTCGAAACCGGATCCGCACTTTGCCAAGCTGTTGCTGCAGCAATTCGGCGGACCAAACGGGGAGCTGAAAGCCGCCATGCAATACTTTGTGCAGGCTTTCGGCGTGCGCAAGAGCTATCCCGACAAATACGACCTCCTTATGGACATTGCGACCGAAGAGTTCAGCCATCTGGAGATCGTCGGCGCGACCATCACCATGCTGCTGGCGGGTGTAAATGGCGAGCTCAAGAACGCGGTGGAGCGCTGCGAACTCAACAAGGTGATGCGCGGAAACGGACCCCGCGAGGAGCTTATCCACCTGGCCGCCACCAATCCGCAGTTCCTGCTCGAATCGGCCGGCGGGCCGACGGTCACTGACAGCGTGGGCACCCCCTGGAGCGGCACCTACGTGAACGCGAACGGCGATCTGACGGTGGATCTGCGGTCGAACATCGCGGCCGAGTCACGGGCCAAGATTGTCTACGAATACCTCCTGCAGTTCACTGACGACCCGCTGGTGCAGGAGTCTTTGCGCTTCCTGATGACCCGCGAAATCGCGCACTTCCAGATGTTCACCGCCGCGTTGGGAAGTATCGACCCGAACTTCCCGCCGGGCGTGCTGCAGGGTGACCCGCGCTTCACGCATACCTACTACAACATGTCGGCCGGCGAGGACGCACGCGGACCCTGGAACCAGGGCCGCGGTGTGTGGCACCAGGGCGAATGGGCGTACATCCCCGAGCCGATCAGGCAGGTGCACGAAACCGAGGGGCAATTACGCCAGCCGATACAGGGCAGCACGCTAACCGAAGAGCGAGTGTCCAAAATCGACCAGGAACTCGCCAGACGCAGATATCAGGAAACCAGCCGTGCAGCAGCCGGCGGCCGCGAGCAGCAGTGGAGCTCCTACGATGGAGCAGGCGCCGGCCGCCCCGCAGCTCCCCCGCAAGCGCAGCCGGTGACCGCCGCGCCTGCCACCGGCCCGACAGGAACCCAGCCAGGGACTCAGCCCGGAAGCCGGCCCGGCGGCCAACCGCCCAAGCCTGGCAAGTAGCCTGGCGGCGGCGGTTGACTGACGACGTGCCTCCAGCGAGCCGCTCCGCGATCCGGGCCCGAAACACCAGCGAGGGCCAACATCCCGGATAGCGGAGCGGCGGTGGACGAGGCTCCTGCCGAGACGCCGTTCGGCGGAGCCTCGCCCGCCCGGCAGTTCCCTGACGGCCGCCGCCGGACTATCCTCTGTCGCACAGGGGCGCACAGAGGAGCGTTGGCCGTGCGGACGGAAGCACTTTGCCTTTGGCTATGTTTCTCGGCAGCGCCAATTCTGTCCGCCCAAACGCCGGTCTCTTCCAACGCCGGCCAAGTGCACGATCAGCGCATTTTCGCTGATACGCCCTACGAATCATTGCTGACCTCAAAGCCGGCCGGAGCAATGAGCGGCATTCTGGACCTGATCGGTTCGCAAAACTGCCTCGTCCTTCTGAAGCGCGGGCCGGAGTTCCTTACCCTCATTGACCCGCGCGGCTACGACGTAGCTTGGGCGAATGTGACTGGCATACGCGGCTTGCTGGGCGAGCACTTGAATCCGGTCGCGCTCACCTGGTTCGACTGGCCGTTACGCGACGGCGACCCCGGCGTGCTCGTGCTGGCGGAGGATGGAGCGGCGCTCTACCTGTTCGACCACCGGCTGCGCCAACTTGGTGATGGGCCGCTGGTGCGCGTGCCGCAGATGCGCGGCAGGGCGGTAGCGCTCGGCCCGCGCGGCCACATCTTTGTCGCCGACGCCGGCATTCCCGGAATCCGCGTCTTTCACGCGGCCGGTGGCGAATTGCTGACTTATGGCAAGCGGGGCGCGGTCGACGGTGACGAACACGCGGATTCCAACAGCGCGGGCAAGTTCAATGAGCCGTGTGGGATTCTTGTCGAGCCTCAGGGCGACGTCCTGGTCATGGACCGCGGCAACTGCACATACGCGGTCTGCAAGTACGAGCCGCGCCCTAATCGGATGAAGTGGATCGCGACCGGCCCCTGGTTGCCCGGCGTTGACGTGCGGTTCGACGACGCCGGTCGCGTACTGCTCGCGGGCCCGGTCGAATCCAACACGGCGGCCGGGGCGTTGCGCGTCATGAATTTCAGCGGGGCGGCAGAGCGCGTCTTTACCGGGGCCGCACTTGGGGGCCTCTCAGCACGGCTGCGCGTCTGCCAGGGGCCGGACGGCAAGTACTACCTGGCCGAACCGGAGAAAGATCGAATCCTCATTGTCCCGCCCGACTTTGTGGAGAAGCTCCCGCAGTTCGAATGGACGCGCGATGGCGGTGTGAAGCTCACGATGACGAAGGTGGACGGTTCCACGGTCACGACAGTGAGCCGCGAGCGCCCCCCGAAGGACGGCGGCCGCATTCTTGTTCGCCAAAGCGAGCCGATCTGTGAGAGCTGGCCGCCCGCGCTGGTTGACGAGTTGGTCGCGTATTCGCTCCCGCCGGCGCCGCCGCGCGGCAAGACATACGTCATCGATATGTCGGTACTCGTCGCGGTTTTTGTGAAGGCAATCGACGAAAATGGCGCGCTGCTCACAATCGAACCCACCGGCGTAATCGAGCGCCTGCAACGCGAACTCGAAACCGATCGGCTCTTCTACTGGCGCAACAGTTATGGCACGCTCAACAAGCAATTCGAATTCATGTTGATCGATGACGCCGAGCCAAGAATCGCGGACGGCTGGATCGAACCCACGGCCGCCCGCACGCTGGTTAACCAGGTGCGGCAGAAGCGCGGCCTGCCGCCCATCGGACCCGATCACAGCCTCGTCGCAATCCACCCTATGTCCGGCTTCGACCCGGCGTTCACCGATGATATTGGCACAGTGGACGGCGGCGGCTTGACGATTTACGCCTATAGCAGTTACGGCCTATGGAATAACGGTCAGGCCTGGCTCATGGCCCACGAATGGGGACACCAGCTCGACGACTTCTTCCAGAAGTCGGGTTTTGACGACTGGTGGTCAAACCATCCCGACGGCACGCTGCACATCGGCCGTTACGGCGAGCACTGGGACTGCAACGCTTTCCTGTGCCGCCGCGCCGACAAGATGAACTGGCTGCGGTTGCGTTACGGCACGCCGCGGCTGGTCGACGACCGCGACGAGGACGGCTTGGCGGACGACGACCCCACGCTGCCGCTGGACGAGAGGCGCTTCGGTTCCGACTCGTGGGAGCCCGACTCCGACCTGGACGGTCTGAGCGACTTGCAGGAAATGGCGGCCGGCGCGTTCAGCAGCACCAATCCGCTGAAGCGCGATACCAACGGCAACGGAACGAGCGACGGGCA
>JAGPEO010000312.1 GCA_018056925.1 Phycisphaerae bacterium | reverse complement strand
AGCTGCGTCTGCGCGACCAGGGCCCCGAGGAGCTCGCCCACTATTCCAAAGCCTGCGCGGACATCGAGTACCTGTTCCCCTTCTCCGACGAGCCGCAGGAGCTTGAAGGCGTCGCCCACCGCGGCAATTTCGACCTGACGCAGCACGCCAAGTTCAGCGGCAAAGACCTGACCTATTTCGACGACGAAGCCTGGGAACGCGACAAGGCCAAGTTCGGCGGCGACAAGGAGGCCGAGAAGAAAGCCAAGAACGAGCCGCCGTACCGCTTCCTGCCGACGGTCATCGAGCCGTCTGCCGGCGCCGACCGCGCCGCGCTGGCCTTCCTCTGCGAAGCCTACACCGAAGACCAGGCCCCAGACGAGAAGGGCGTCATGCAGACGCGCGTCGTCATGAAGTTCCATCCCAAGCTCGCCCCAACCAAAGTGGCCGTCTTCCCGCTCGTCAACAAGGAAGGCATGCCCGACGTGGCCGCCGCGATTTACCGCGATGTCAAGAAGCACATGACCGCCTTCTACGACGAAAAGGGCGCGGTCGGCCGCCGCTACCGCCGCCAGGACGAAGTCGGTACGCCCTTCTGCGTCACGGTCGACGGCCAGACGCTGCAGGACGGCACCGTCACAATCCGCGACCGCGACACCCTCGCGCAAGTCCGCGTGAGCAAAGACCAGGTCCTACCCTGGCTGCAAGAAAAGCTAGGTGGCTGCTAAAACAGCCAGCCTGGCGATGAGCTGCTAAAACAGCTACCCGGGCGATACAGCTACCCGGGCGATGACGTGATAAGGTGATAAAGTGATAGGGTGATAAAGGGCGTCCCGCGCCGCATGCAGGGTGCCAAGTTGGGTGCCATGCCCAAGCTGTAAGCGCGGGCATGCCCACGTGAATACCTCCACGACGCACTCGCCGCTCGCTGCCTCTGTGAAGCCGCCCCGCGGGCGTTGCATTACGCCCCACGCGACTACAGCGCCCGCAGAAACGCCACAAGGTCCTTCTTTTCCTGCTCGTTGAGCTGTAGCTGCTGAACCAGGTTGAAGAACTCAACCGTGTCCTCCAGCGTCAGCGCCCGGCCGTCGTGCAGGTACGGCGGCGACTCCTTTATCCCCCGTAACGGAAACGTTTTGATCGGACCGTCCGCCGTGGCGTACCGGCCGTTGATCATTTTCGGCTCGTAAAAACGCTCGGTCCGCAGATTGTGCATGAGGCCGTCCGTGTAGTACGGCGCCGGATGACACACCGCACACTGCGCCTTGCCGAAGAACAGCGCCTGCCCGCGCATCTCGCTCTCAGTCGCCTTCTGCGGATCGAGCTTGCCATAGATATTCAGCTTCGGCGCCGGCGGGAAATCCAGCAACTCCTGAAACTCGGCCATGGCATGCACTTCGCTGCCGCGCTCGAGGAAGTTCACACCCTTCTTTTGGGCAATGACTATGTCGCCGTCAAAATAGGCCGCCCGCTGCTCAAATTCTGTAAAGTCTTCCACCGTCCGCAGTGCCCGCTGCGAACCGAACAGCCGCTGAATGTTCACGCCGCGCAGTGTCGGCGTATCAATCCGATGCCGGAACGCCTGCGGGCGAATGTCGCCCACCAGGTGCGTGGCGTTGTTCGTATGCCCGTTGGCGTGACAGTCAAAGCAGGTCACGCCGGCGTGCGGCTCGGCGCTGCGCCGGTCATTAGTGAAGTTGAACTGCTGCTGCGGGAACTGGCTCACCAGCAGCCGCAGTCCCTCGAGCTGCTTCGGATTGAGAATTCCGTTGAACAGCTCGAAGAAGTTCTTCTGCGTGACCAGTTTGCCCTGCGATACATCGCCCAGGTCCGGTCGCGTGGTCAGGAAGATGGCCGGCGGAAACTCCGCCAGAAAGTGGTCGGGAATGTCGAAGTCCAGATCAAAACGCGTCAAATCATGCAGGCCCTGCCGCTTCAATTCGTCGATCTGGAATTGCGGGAATACCATGCCGCCTGCTTCGTGGTTCGGGTGCGGCAACGGGTAAAAACCCTTCGGCCAGAGGTCTTTTTCGCGGATTTCGTCCGGCGTCATTTTGGCCAGGTCGTCCCAGGTCACACCGCCATGCAGCTTCACGCGCACGCCCTGCTGGATGGGCTTGCCGCGGAACATGGTGACGTCTTTGGCCGGGTTGTCGGAAAGGTCGTAACGCTCCTGCAGCAATTGCATTTGCCGCTGCATGATTTGCGGCTTTTCGGCCTGCAGGCGCTTCATCATTGCGTCGAAGTCGATGTCCAGGTCCACCGGCATGTAGCTGCTTGTGCCGCGCTCCGCAGCGCCGGCGGCCTGCTCACCGCCGCCGGCAGCGGGCTTTACCTGCGCGAGCAGCGGAAGAGCCAGCAATGTTCCGCCCAGAAGCGTTCCGACCACCGAAAGCACGCGGGTGCGGCTTTCTCGCTTAGCGTACGTCATGTCTGCTCCTTTGCTTACAGAGGCGGCGCCGCCGCGGAATGGGACCGTTGTCTATAGGAATGTAGTAGCCATTACCAATTCGTCAACAATTGGTCTTCGGGGCTCTATTTAGAAGAGATGTGGGTTCGACTAGTCGTATTGCGACTGCACCCCTGAATGCGAGAGTTCAACTCGCAATGTTCGAGGGATCGAGGGATCAAGGGATCGAGGGATCAAGAGGTGCCGTGTCGCCGCCGACAGCAGAGCCGAGGCGTGCCGCCCCGAAATGCCGCCAAGAATCTCCCACTCGCCCAGTGGCCGCTGGGTGCCATGCCCAAGCTGTAAGCGCGGGCATGCCCTCGCTAACGGCGCCACGTGCGGGCCTGCGTTGAGTTGCTGGCGACGGCATGCCCGCTTCCACAACACGGGCTTGGGCATGGCACCCGCCGTGAATGCTGGATGCCATGCCCAAGCGCCAAGTGTCTGCTAACCTTTTTGCCTTACCGCCTTGCTGTCCGGGCGGTGAGCGTCCGCTTAAACGACCGCCGGATCAGCGCGCGGCGCCGACAGGCTCCGGCTTCGTGGTTTCCGTTTCCATCGCAGCCATCTCCGGCGCCTGCCGCTTCGACTGCCAAACGGCCCAGATGATCAGAACCAGCGAAACCAGGACGGCGCCGATCCACACGCCGTCGATGCTCTTGGGCTGGAAGGACTCCGGTAGCGTAAACGCGAATTCCTTGCCTGCTTCCAGAGCCTTCTGAGCGGCCTGTGCGGCGCCCTCGCGAACCGTCCGCACGACCCCGGCGTCATATGCGACCATCAGCGGCACGCCCAGGATCGCCACCATGTTCATGACCTTCAGCAGCGGGTTCAGCGCCGGGCCGGCCGTGTCCTTCAGCGGGTCGCCCACGGTGTCGCCCGTCACGCTGGCTTTGTGCTTCTCGCTGCCCTTGCCGGTGTTGCGCTCCAGGTCACGCGGCTCGTCTTCGACCATCTTCTTGGCGTTGTCCCAGGCGCCGCCGGCATTGGACATAAACGACGCCATGAGCTGCCCGACCACGATCGCACCGCCGAGGAAGCCGGCCAGGCCGATCGGACCCAGCAGGAAGCCGATCAAAATGGGCGTGAACACGCCTAGCAAGGCCGGACCAATCAGTTCGTGCTGAGCGGCCGCGGTGCAAATCTTGACCACGCGGCCGTAGTTCGGCTTCTTCGTGCCTTCCCAGATGGCCTTGTCGCGGAACTGCACGCGGACTTCGTTGACGATCAGGTACGCCGCGCGGCCGACGGCCCGGATCAACATGCCTGAGAAGAGCAGCGGGACCGCACCGCCAATCAACATGCCGACCAGCAGTTTCGGATTCGAGACCGTCAACAGGGCCGCCACATGGTTGAACAGCGCGATCGGCAGCGGCTTATCCTCGCTCTGGCCGCCGGAGCCGATGACCGTGATGAACGAGGCGTACAGCGAGACGGCCGCAATGACGGCCGAGCCGATGGCGACGCCCTTGGTGACCGCCTTAGTCGTGTTTCCGACGGCGTCGAGGTCCATCAGGATCTGCCGCGCTTCCTTGTATTTGGCGGCGCCCATCTGCTCGGGGTCGTAGCCCATCTCGGCGATGCCGTTGGCGTTGTCGGCGACCGGGCCGAACACGTCCATCGAAATCGTGTTGCCGGTCAGCGTCAGCATGCCGATGCCGCACATGGCCACGCCGAACGCGATGAAGATCGCGTTAGTGCCGGCGTACACGAGGACGGAGAGGAAGATCGCGATGCACAGCACCAGGGCGGTCCAGACCGCCGACTCGTAACCGACCGCGAAGCCTTCGATGATGGTGGTCGCGTGGCCGGTGGCGCAGCTGCGCTTGATGCCGCGAACGGGGCTGTACTCGGTCCCGGTGAAGTACTCGGTGGTGCGGTTAAGGGCGATGCACAAGAGAATGCCGATGAAGCAGGTGATCGCCGGCCGCATGTCGAGGCCTTCGATACCCCAATTGAAGTACCACGGCAGGGTGCTGATGCTGTTCCAAGCCACGTCGGAGAGAGTTCCCGCCGCGACCATGTCAGCGTTGAACCGGAGGTAGAAGAAGCCCAGGATGATGAACCCGGTCACCGATATCAGCGAGCCGAGCACGAAGCCCTTGTTGATCGACCTCATGGCCTGGGCCACGTCGCCGCGGTCGCCG
>JAGPEO010000311.1 GCA_018056925.1 Phycisphaerae bacterium | reverse complement strand
GCGCGGCTTGGCGTCAGGTACGGGCGGCAGGCGGTTCAGCGCTTCGGGGGCGGGCGTGTAGGGCAGGTGAGCGTCCAGGTAGTTGATGAACAGGAAGAACGGCCGCTGGTCCGCGGCGCGCTGGCGCAGCCATTCGATGGCTTGCGTGCTGGCCTTGGGCGAGTCGTTCTCGTTCGGCTGGCTGTCCGCATAGACTTCGAAGTACTGCTCGAATCCCTGTTTGAAGCCCAAGGTGTGCGTCAGCCAGGGGTTGCACGTGACGCCCGCGGTGGCGTAGCCGTGGGCTTGCAAGCGTTCGGCCAACGTGGTGAACGAGTCAGCCAGTTTGAAGTGCTCATGGTCGGCGTAGTGCCGGTGCGGGTGGAGGCCGGTGAAGAGCGTGGCGTGCGACGGGACGGTCCAGGGCGCGGCGGAGAAGGCGTTGGTGAAGCGCGTGCCCTCGGCGGCGATGGCATCGACGCTGGGCGTCAGGGGCACGCCCTGCCAGTGCGCGCCGACGCAATCGTCGCGAACGGTGTCGAGCACGATTAAGACCACGTTCGGCGGGGTCTTGGCGGGCCGCGCGCGAAGCGCCGCGGTCAGCGCTGCGGCCAGAGCCAGTACGAGGACCAGGCCGCCCGCGAGATAGAACTTCGTTCTGTTTCGAGGCGTTTTGGATGCTTTTCGTTGCCGCATGCTACGCGCCCCAAGTTTGCTCACCAGAGCCCATGTTAGGGGGCAGGCGGCAAGCGGGCCAGAGGGGAGGCAGGCATTCGCGAGCCCCTGGGAATGCGCATGGTGACGGGGTTCGTACGTCCGGATAGCATCAGCGGCGCTTAAGGTTTGGAGGTAGGTCATGAGCAGTCGTCCGGACCTGGAACCGCCGCCGCGCGGCGAGCAGTGGGACGGGGAAGGCGCTATTCGCAGTACCGCCTTTGGAACACTGCTGGCCGGGGCCGTCTGCCTGTACTTTGGGTTTGTCTGGGCGGCCGACGCGCCGGTATCTGCCAGTGCCGAAGCCGAGCAGATGTGGTACCTGGTAGATCGCGTCTTCCGGTGGTGGTTTGGGGTAGTCGGCGTGGGGTTCCTGGCGGCCGCCGGCTTGTCCGCACTTGGGAAGCGCACGGGTGCGTTGTTGAGTACGGCGGCTGAGGCCGGCTTCTCGCTGCTCATGTTCGCACTGGTTGTCAATGGCGTGGCGGAATCGGTTGCGATGGGTGGTTTCGACGCGGGGGTAATCCTGTTCGTAATACTGCTCCTAATCGGGCTAAGCGCTACCCGGCACTCGTGGCGCGTCTTCAAGGCAACCGGCGCCGGCGGCGAGGTGAGAGCAGATTGACACAGATGCTGGATTTCGATCGTTACAGTCGGCAGGTTCCCTTTCCGGGTCTGGGAGAAGCCGGTCAGCGGCGCCTGGCCGAAGCCTGCGTACTGCTCGTAGGCTGCGGCGGGTTGGGATCGGTGCAGGCGACTCTGCTGGTGCGGGCGGGCGTCGGCCGGCTGCGCATTGTGGATTGCGACGCGGTCGAAGTGCAGAACCTGCACCGGCAGATACTTTATGACGAGCCGGACGCCGGCCGGCCCAAGGCGGAGGTTGCGGCTGCCAAGTTACGGCAGGCCAATTCCGCAGTGCAGGTCGAGGGCGTTGTGGCGCGTTTTGCGGCGGCCAATGCGGAAGAGCTGGCGCGTGGGGCGGACTTGATTCTGGACGGGACTGATAACGCCGCGACGCGGTTTGTGATTAACGATGTGGCGGTGAAGCACGGTCTGCCTTGGATATACGGGGCGTGCGTGGGCGCGGAAGGGCGCATGCTGCCGATTATCCCGCATCGGACGGCGTGCTTGCGTTGTATCTGGGATGAACCGCCGGCGCATCCGACGTGCGCGACCGTTGGAGTGCTCGGGCCGATGGTTGCGATGGTCGCCAGCTTTCAAGCACTGGCGGCGATGCAGGTTTTGATCGGTCGCGTTGATGATTTGGATACGCGGATGCTGGTCATTGACGGCTGGTCATGGCGCATGCGACGAGTTGACGTTAAAGCGGCGCTGGAGCGGGGTGATTGCCGGTGTTGCAAACAAGGTGCGTATGAATATTTGAGGTAGGGGCATTTCGGGGGCGATACCGGCAACAGTTCGGGGCGATGCGGCGACTTCCGGGGCGCTACGCCGCGGCTCTGCTACACGAGCCGGAGACCTATCATGGTCACGTCGTCGGACTGCTCGGCCAGGCCGACGAAGCGCCGCAAATCCCAGAGGATGCTTTGGAGCACCTGGTCCAGGGCCAGGCCCCCGTACTCGCGCAAGGCCGCAAATAGCCGCTCGCGCCCGAATAGCTCGCCGGAGAAGTTCATGGCCTCGACCAGACCGTCGGTGTACAGCAGAATCATGTCGCCGGTCTGGAGTTCCACTCTGTATTCTCGGTAGGTTTCGGTGGCATCGATGCCCAGGACCATGCTGCCGTTTCCATACTCCCGGACTACGCCCTGCCGCATTAGCAACAAAGGCTCGTGGCCGGCGCTGGCATAGCCGAGCAGCCGCCTTTCGACGTCGACCGCGATCACGAGCAGCGTTACGAATTCCGACGGCAGGGTTTCGCCGCAAATCTGGCGGTTCAGCCGGTTCAGCAGTTCGCCCAGATCATCGCAGCCTTGGGCGGTAGCGTAGAGTGCTCCGCGTACCATGGAGCTGAGCAGCGAAGCGGGAATGCCCTTGCCGACCACGTCCGCCACGACCGCGGTGAGGCGGCCGTCGCACAGCGTGAAGATGTCGCAGAAATCGCCGCCCAAGCCAAAACTGGGCTGGTACACGCGGGCCGTGACGATGCCGCTGCGCTCCGGGGCCGGAACGCACATCATGCGGGCCTGCAGGTCGCTGGCCAGGGCGAGTTGGCGCTCCGTTTCGGCGCTGCGCAGACGCTCCTGGAGCATTCGCGCGTGTACGATGGCCATGGCCGCCTGGTGCGCCACGGCGCGCAGCAGGTGCCGCTGCGTGCGGCGAAAGCGCTGCCGGCGATTGGTGTAGACGCGCAGGACGCCGATGGGCTCACCGCGGTAAATCAGACCCGCGGTGAGAAAGCTTTTGATGCCCTCGCGGCGCATCTCTTCGGGATATTGAATGCGCGGGTCTTGCGCGGCGTCCTCGACGTATACCATGCGCCCCGAGAGCGCTTCGTCGTCGATTGAGCTTTCGTAGCGTACGATCGCCCCCTTGCCGATGTAGCGCTTGGACAGGCCGTAGACCGCCTTGATGCGCAGCTCGTTGGTCTTGGGGTCATACAGCCGCAGGCTGCAGAACTCGCAGCGCATGACGCGTGCGGTGTCGGCCACGATGCGGTCCAGTATGGCGTCCAGCTCGAGCCGTCCGGTGAGCAATTCGGCCACGTCGCCGATGAGCGCAGCTTCCTGCGTGGCGGCGCTGACGCGCGCCTCGCGGCGGCACCATTCGGCCAACAGGCGGGCGCCCCAGCGGGCGGTTATGACGGAATGCGAGGTGCCGCGCCGGTCGAGCAGCGGCAGCATATTCCAGAGCCCAAGAACGTCCGGAAGCTGGGAGGGGGCCTGGCCATCCTCGCGGAACTCGCCGACCGCGACCCAGCCGGCCTTCTGGTCATCGCAATAGACCGGAGCAGCGATGTACCAGCTTCCGCCGTTAGGGATAAAGGCGACCGCGGCGGGCGGATCATGGGCCGGAACGGGAACGAGTTCCACGCCGGCCGGAATGAGCGGGGTGGTGTGCCCGGTCAGGCGTGCAAAGCCGCTGATAGGTCCACCGGCGACGATCAGGCGGCCGTCGGTGTCGAAGGTGCAGACGCGCAGGCCGCTGATACGGCTGAGGCCAAGAGCGAAATCCTCCTGCTGAGAGATATCGATGAGCTCGCGAAGCATGGGCGAGCGTTGCCTCCGCGGCCTTAGCCTACCAAGCCGGACCGAAAACAGGGTATCGCTTAGCAGGCAGACGGATCAAGCGCCCCACACATTCATACGTTCGCGCCTGCACACGTCCCCGCACGTTCACACCCACCTTCCCACTTTCCCACGTTCCCACTTTCCCACGTTCCCACGTGTGAGTGTGGGAAAGTGGGAAGGTGGGAAGGTGGGAAAGTGTGCTCCGGCGGGGAAGTGGGAACGTGAGGAATGTGGGAAAGTGCGCTCCGGCGGGAACCAACCCTGCGCTTCAAGCGTTATTCGGCTTGACCGACGGCGGCGGGCCCTGTGGCGGCGTCAGTGGGGCGAAGTACGCCAGCGGGTCCGGCATCGGTAGCGGATGCGGCAGGGCGAAAAGTTCGCCGTACTGGAATCCGGCCCGCGCCCCGTCGGCCGCATCGAAGGCGCGGATGCGGTGCAGCAGCCGCGCCAGTCGTTCGGCGTCGAATTGCGACTTGTACGCCGCGATTGCGGCGAGCTTCTTATCGTACACGGCGCTCACGTCCACGACGAACGTCGCGTGCCAATGCGGGATGTCGGCGGCGATGTGCACCGGGCGGTACCAGAGCCAGTCCACACGGTGCGGGGGCGTATTGTCGAAGCGCTCGTCCCATTTCGTCAGTTGGGCGTAAAAGCGGGCCGCTTCGAGTATGAGCTGGGCCTGATAATGATCCGGC
>JAGPEO010000310.1 GCA_018056925.1 Phycisphaerae bacterium | reverse complement strand
CGCTCGATCGGCGTGCAGGGTAACCGCTTCGTGCTGAATGGCCGGCCGCTGCTCTTGCGCATGGTGCTGGACCAGGGTTACTGGCCGGATACGGGTCTGACGCCCCCCGACGATGACGCCGTGCGGCGCGATGTCGAGCTCATCAAGGCGATGGGCTTCAACGGCGCGCGGTGCCACCAACGCGTGGCCGATCCGCGCTACCTGTATTGGGCCGACCGGCTGGGGTTATTGGTGTGGGGCGAGATGCCCAGCGCCTATCGTTTCAGCAAGCGCTCGATCATGCGCGTCACCCGCGAATGGACCGAAGTCGTCGAACGCGACGTCAGTCATCCGTGCATCGTGGCCTGGGTGCCGCTGAATGAATCCTGGGGCGTACCCGACCTGCCCGACACGCCCGCCCAGCGGCATTACGTGCAGGCGCTGTATCACCTTACAAAAACCATCGACCCCACTCGGCCCGTCATCGGCAATGACGGCTGGGAAAGCGTGGCGACCGACATCATTGGAATCCACGACTACGACAGCAAACCGCGCCGCATGGTCGAGCGCTACGGCGGCCCCGATTTCTCGATCGCACGCTTGGCGGAGCAGGAGCGCCCGCAGGGCCGCATCCTGGTGCTCGAACCCGAATCGCATTTGAAAAAGCCGCTGATGCTGACCGAGTTCGGCGGCATCGCGCTTTCCAACAGTGGCGATGCAAAAAGCTGGGGTTATTCCGAGGCGCGCGACGCCGACGAACTCGCCGATCGCTACGCCATGCTGCTGGCGGCCGTCCGCTCTCTGCACCTGATCGCCGGGTTCTGCTACACCCAATTCACCGACACTTATCAGGAGGCCAATGGCCTGCTGTACGCCGACCGCACCCCGAAGTTTCCTATCGAGGAAATCGCCTTGATCACGGCCGGCGAAATCCCGGACGCGACCGGCGGCGAGACCAAATGGCGCGAACGCTTGATGCAAGCGCAGGCCAAGCTCAGCGACGAAGACCAGCGAATCGGCTAAGCTGCAAACTCTGACACCAGAGCACACCGGCGTAAACGTAGCATGTACGGTCTCAATGCTGCGTTTACGTCGATTTCATTTGTTTTCGAGTCACCCGGAAATATAGTTAAAGCGAGTCCGCGCGGATCGCCTGCAATCCGACCTTGCTGGGCCAAAACTTGAGCATATGCCGCGCGCTGCTCGCAATGCGCGCGCAGGAGAACTTCATGCGATGGAATTACCCGCTCATCGTCTTCTCTCACTTGCGCTGGAACTGGGTCTACCAGCGGCCGCAACATCTGCTGTCGCGGCTGGCCGCGCGACAGCGGGTACTCTACGTCGAAGAACCAGTGCATGATTCCGGCGCGTATCGACCATTCTGGCATTTTCACCGGCCGGTCAGGAATGTCTTAGTTTGTCAGCCGCATATCCCGACGCCGCACGCTGGATTCGATACGCCGGAACTCGTGACACTCTTGCTCGAGCTTGTCCGCCGCGAGGACGTACCCGACCACCTTGCCTGGATGTATACGCCGATGGCTTTGCCGTTGGCGCGGCGCTTGAAGCCGCAAGCCGTTATCTATGACTGCATGGACGAATTATCCGCTTTCCACAATGCCCCGCCGGAGCTGGCGCAGCGCGAAAACGAACTGTTCGCCTGGGCCGACGTGGTCTTTACCGGCGGCCCCAGCCTCTATGAAGCCAAGCGCAGCCGCCATCCAAATGTGCACTGTTTCCCAAGCAGTGTGGATGTGAAACACTTCGGCCAGGCGCGCGGAACCATGGCTGAACCGCCCGATCAGGCCAAGCTACCGCGACCCCGGCTGGGGTTCTTCGGCGTTATTGATGAACGGTTGGATCGCGACATCGTCGGGGCGTTGGCCGCGGCCCGTCCGCATTGGCAGATCATTCTGCTTGGTCCAGTCACTAAGATCGATCCAGCCGCGCTGCCGCAGCATCCGAACCTACACTACCTCGGACAACGTCCATACGAAGAGCTGCCGGGATATCTCCAGGGCTGGGATGTGTGTCTGTTGCCCTTCGCACGCAACCAGGCCACGCGCTTCATCAGCCCCACCAAAACCCTTGAATACATGGCCGCCGAAAAGCCCATCGTCAGCACGCCGATACGCGACGTGGCCGAGCCCTACGGCGAGTTGGTGTACCTGGGCGACACCGCCGAGGCCTTTGTGGCCGCCTGCGAAGCGGCCCTCGCTGCGCCGCCCCACGAACGCGAGCAGCGTGCGGCCGGTATGCGGCAGGTGCTTTCGCGCACCTCCTGGGACAGTACAGTCTCTGCGATGGAAGAGCTGATTCATCAAGCCGTGCTGAATAGGTCAAGCACACTGCAAACTGCGCCGGTTACCGCTACTGTCGCACCGAGCGCGACTGCAGCGCCGCACACGGCGACGCCGGCTTCCAGGCGCGCCCCGGAGCGCAGCCACGAATTGGTCATCATCGGCGCCGGACCGACCGGCCTAAGCGCCGCCTATCATGCCGGCCCGGGAACCGTACTGCTGGAGAAAGAAAGCACCATCGGCGGCTGGTGCCGCTCGTTCACCGCCAAAGGGTTCACGTTCGACTACGCCGGCCACATTATGTTCTCGAACGACCCCTACGTGCACGAGCTGTACGAGAAACTGCTGGGCGACAACGTCCATTGGCAGGATCGCGAGGCCTGGGTCTACAGCAAGGGCGTCTACACACGCTATCCTTTCCAGGGCGCGCTGTACGGGTTGCCGCCGGAGGTGATCAAGGAATGCCTGGTCGGCGCCATCCAGGCCCGCTTCGGCCCGCTTAAAGCCGACACGCCGGCCCCGCCCGCAAGCGCAGCGCGTGCCGGCGGGAGCGCACGCCGGCAGCGGCTTACCTCGCGCCCCGGGCCGCTCGGCGCCAAGCCGCAAGTCAGTGACTGCTGCGCCGATGGCGTGCTGGAAAGCACGGCGCCGCTAGCCTCCCCCGGCGGCGCTGACGGCAACGGAACCAAAGCGGGCCAACCGGCGAACTTCGAAGAGTTCATCTACAAAGTATGGGGCGAGGGCATCGCAAAACATTTCGCCATTCCATATAACCGCAAACTCTGGGCAGTGCCCCTCAACGAGATCGAGACTTCCTGGCTGGGCGGACGCGTGCCGCTGCCCGATCTTGAGGAAATGATCGAAGGCGCCCTGCACCCCACTCCCAAGCCCATGGGCCCAAATGCCCGCTTTGGATATCCGCTCCGTGGCGGGTTCCAGGCATTGCTCAACGGCTTCTTGCCCTATGTGCGGCACCGCTTGCGCCTGAACAGCGCGGTGCTCCGCATTTCGCCCAGCCAGCGCAGCCTGACTCTGGCCACCGGCGAGCAAATGCACTACCAGCAACTCATCAGCACCATGCCCCTGCCGATACTGGTGCGCATGATGGGCGACGAGGTCCCGCCCGAAGTGCGCCGCGCGGCCGCAGCCCTGAGACACGTTTCGGTGCGCTGCGTTCACCTGGGGGTCGGCCGCGAGAAACTGACCGAGAAACACTGGATTTACTATCCGGAGGATACGGTCTTTCATCGCATCTTCGTGCAGGGCAACGCCAGTCCACACTGCAATCCGCCGGGCGGTTTCGGGCTTACGTGCGAAATCACGTACTCGCCCGCCAAGCCGTTGCCGTGCGAGGGCGATGCCCTGGTCGAACGCTGCATCGCCGACTGCCGCCGCGTCGGACTCATCGGCCCGAACGATCCCATCATGGTGGGCGTGCAGTGCGACCTGCCGTACGCCTACGTCGTCTATGATCACGCCCGCGCTCAAAACGTGCAGGTCATTCGCCAGTGGCTCGAAGACCATGACGTGCACCCGGCGGGCCGCTATGGCGAGTGGGAGTACTACAACTCCGACCACGCCTTTCTCGCGGGCAAGAACGCGATCGAGACCGTGCGTGAGCGACAGAGAACGCGGCCGCCGATGCCGGTGAGCGCGTCTGGGACGCTACTGCCCGCGCGCCCGTAGCGAGGCGCGGGCGCGTAGCCGCGCGGGGAGAGGGCAATGGCTCAGCGGCGCGAGCCGCCGGCCAGCTCGATGAGCACTTGCTCAAGGCCCGCCACAACACGCGTCATGCGCTCATAGTCCAGGCGCTCGGGTGTATCCTCGCGCGTGTGGTAGTGGGCGTACCGGAAACGGCCGAAACAGAACACGCGCATGGTCGAAGGCGGCTGATTTTGATTCTCGGCCGGCTGGCGCGTTCGGGATTCGGCGGTATCATTCCGCCATGTTTGCCACGTTTCGGCGCCAGCCGGTCCAACCGGACGAAAAACGTATGACGTTGGGGGAGCACCTGGACGAGTTGCGGGGCTGTCTACTTCGCAGCTTGGTGGCATTGGTGCTCCTGAGCATCCCGTGCATCTTTTTTGCCCGTTATCTCCTGGAGGTGTTGGTACGCCCGCTCGTACTGGCACTGCGGGCCAACAATCAACCTGAGAGCTTGCTGGCCACCAGCCCCGCCGAGACGCTTCTGGTCTACGTCAAAGTCGTCCTGATTTCCGCCCTCATTCTCGGCGGCCCCTACATCATCTATCAGCTCTGGACCTTTGTCGCAGCCGGCCTGTATCCGAATGAACGCGCTTGGGTCCACCGCCTGACC
>JAGPEO010000309.1 GCA_018056925.1 Phycisphaerae bacterium | reverse complement strand
GCCCGCCGGGGAAAATTCATCGTCTTCCAACTCGATCCGCCGGGCTGTCTGCTCGTACACCTACGGATGAGCGGGCGCTTCGAATGGGGCGCTAACTGCGAGTGCGAGCCGGGCCACCTGCGGGCGATTTGGACGTTCGAAGACTCAGAGCGGCTGCTGTTCTGCGATCCACGCAAGTTCGGACGCATCATATACGCGCCGGATCTCGCCACCGCGACCGGCGAACTGGGCGTCGAGCCGCTCAGCCGCGCCTTCACCGTCGCCAAGCTGGCCGCCTTGCTGCGCCGGCATCGCCGCCGCCTCAAGCCGCTGCTGCTCGACCAGCGCGTCATCGCCGGTCTGGGCAACATTTACACCGACGAAGCCCTCTTTCGCGCCGGCCTGCACCCGCTGACCGCCTCCGACACGCTTGGTCCGCCGCAGATCGCGGCCCTGCAGGCCGCCATCCGCGCCGTGCTGCGCGAGGCCATCCGCTACCAGGGCACCACCTTCGACCAGGTCTACGCCGGTGGCGACATGCAGCGCCGGCTGGCCGTCTACGGCCGCAAGGATCAGCCCTGTCCGCGCTGCGGCGCGGCGATCCGCTACGCGCGCATCGGCCAGCGTGGTACGCACTTCTGCCCGCGCTGCCAGCCGGTTGGCGGCGGACGGCGCAAGCTGACGCGGCGCGCGAAGCGGCAAACGCAAGCCGGCGCAGCGCGGTAGCACCGCCGCCCGACTCGTCTTATCGTGAGACGCCATGTGTGGAATCGCCGGCATCCTGAGCCTGTCGCCCGAGGCGCGCGTTGAGAACGCGGCGCTGCGCACCATGGCCGATCAGCTTCGGCATCGCGGCCCGGACGACGCCGGCTTTTACCTCGATCCGCAGGCCCGCTGCGGCTTCGCGTTCCGCCGCCTGTCGATCATCGATCTCAAGACCGGCAACCAGCCGTTGAGCAACGAGGACGGCACCATCTGGACCGTGCTCAACGGCGAGATTTACAACTACCGCGAGTTGCGCGCCGAGCTTGTGTCGCTCGGCCACAAGTTCGCCACCCAAAGCGACACCGAAACGATCGTCCACTTGTACGAGCAGCATGGCCGGGCGTGCTTCGAGCGCCTCAGCGGCATGTTCGCCATCGCCATCTGGGACCAGTCGCGCGGCCGGCTGCTGCTGGCGCGCGATCGCTTGGGCAAGAAGCCGCTGGTGTACGCCGTTTGCGGCGAGCGCTTGTATTTTGCGAGCGAGGCCAAAGCGCTGCTGGCGTTGCCCGAGATGCCGCGCCGGCTCGATCCGCAGTCGTTGCATCGTTACCTGATTTTCCAATACGTCCCCGCACCGCATTCCATTTACACCGGCTTCAAGAAGGTCCTGCCCGGCCACTACGAGTTGTTCGAAGCTGGTGCGGCGCAAACACCGGCGTGGCAGGAGCCTCGCCCTCGCAACTGCTGCGGTCAGGCCTTCTGGCGCGTGCCGGATCCGCCTCCTTTTGACGGCAGTTACGAAGATGCCAAGGCTCGGCTGGGAGAGTTGTTGACGGATGCCGTGGCCGCACGGCTGATCTCGGACGTTCCGCTAGGCGCGTTTCTATCGGGCGGTATTGACTCGTCGATTGTCGTCGGTCTGATGCGGAAGCTGGGTGTTAGTCCGCTGCGCACCTTCAGCATCGGGTTTGCTGATGCGCGCTACGATGAGACGCCGTACGCGCGGCGCATCGCGCAGCTCTTTGCCACCGAACATCACGAGTACACGGTTACGCCGCAGGCCCGGGAAGTACTGGACACGCTGGCGTGGCACTACGACGAGCCATTCGCGGATTCCTCGGCCATTCCCACATACTACTTGTCACGCTGGACGCGCGAGTCGGTGACGGTGGCGCTGACCGGCGACGCCGGGGACGAGTGTTTCGCCGGCTACGACCGCTACCGCGCCGCGCAGCTCGCCGGCAGCCTCGACCGCCTGCCGCACGGCATGCGGCGCGGGCTGGCCAAGCTGGCCGCCATCGTCCCGCATGGCCAGCCAAAGACGCGCACACGCCAGCTCTACCGTTTTCTCCGCGCTGTTTCCCAGGCGCCGGCTCTTCGTTACATGGATTGGGTCAACATCTTCTCACCCGCGATGTTGCTTGCGGGCTATCGACCCGAGTTTCGCGCCCAACTCGACCTTGACGAGCCGGTCCGTTGGTTTGACGGGCTGTACAACCACACCGCAGGTCCGCCGGCCGCGCGCGCGATTCGCACGGATTTCGAGACCTACCTGCCGTACGACCTGCTCACAAAGGTCGACATAGCGTCGATGGCGTGCAGCCTCGAATGCCGTTCGCCGTTCCTCGATCATCGCCTGGTCGAGTTCGCTCTGTCGCTGCCGCTATCCTGGCGGCTGCGTGGGCGCAACACCAAGCGCATCCTCAAGGACTGGGCTGCCGGACTCCTTCCGCCGGAGATAATGGCCCGTCGCAAAATGGGCTTTGCGGTGCCGATCGGCCAGTGGTTTCGGGGCGAGCTGCGCGAGTACCTGCGAGATTTGTTGTTCGCCCCCGAGGCCCTTTCGGGCCGCATCTTCCGGCCGGAATGGCTGCGAGACTTGTTCGAGGGGCATTTATCGGGCCGAGCCAATTACGAGGCGCCCCTGTGGTCGTTGCTCATGGTCGAACTATGGTTCCGCCGCTGGCAGCCGGTCGTTCCATAGGCGTTCGTTGCAATTCTGGGGCGGCACGGCTCTGCCCAGTTTTCAGCCGTTTCTGCCGTTCCGCCGATGTATTTAGGGCAGCCGCTTATGGGTCTGGCGGCGGCTGGAGACGCTGCGCGATGCTGGTTGATCAGGCGGAGATTGACGCACTGCTAGCCCAGGCCACGGGCGGTGAGGCCGAAGGCGGCGGCTGGGTGCCGGAGCCGCCGGCGCCACCCCCTCCAGCGCAACGGGTCGCGTTTACGAATCTGAATGCGGACGTGCGCCGCATTCTGCGGCTTCGGGTGCCGGTGATCGTGCAATTAGCGCGGCGCCGGATGATGATCGCGGCGATTCGGAAGCTGGCGCCGGGTGCGATTATCGAATTCGACGTGTCAGTGGCGCATTCGCACGACCTGCTGATCAATAACCGCCCAATCGGGCGCGGCAAGTGCGTCAAAATCGGCGAGCACTTCGGTCTGCAAATCACGGAAGTCCTGGATCGCGCGCAGCGTATCCGTTCGATGGGCTCTGGGCCCCTGGAGTGATCGAACTCGAGGTGGGCGGCATAGCGGGGGGACATTGTCCGACTCTGTTCTGTTTTGGGAATCCACTGGGAAAAAACGCGCACTTCGCGGGTCGTATCATCCTCAAGGCGCGTCAAGATCTCCAATTTGGGTAATCTTGCGCACGGGCGGGATACGTGAGGAACTGGGCAACGGAGCGGGCATCTCAGTAGCCAGGTGTTCTTAAGTCGTGCTTCACGAGCGGCTTACGGAAAAAAAAGGCAGCACTGGGTTCTGTTCCGCCGCGGGAATGCCGCGTGCTAAGCGGCGGACGGTCAGCGCGCCGCCGGGAGCCTCGGTTCGCTTTAGCAAGTCCCGGATCAAGCGCCGGCCCGGAGGATTGCAGATGAAAACCGAATTGCTGCTCGGCGACGATGCGGTCGCTCTCGGGGCGATACATGCCGGCATCGGCGGCGCCTTTTCTTACCCGGGCACCCCGGCTACAGAAATTTTCGAGTACATCCAGGCTAAAGCCGCGAAACTGGGCGGCATTTCCGCTCGTTGGTCGGCCAACGAGAAGGTCGCCTACGAGGAAGCCCTCGGGATGTCTTACGCCGGCAAACGTGCCATCGTCTCGATGAAGCACGTCGGCCTGAATGTGGCCGCCGATCCGTTCGTGAACTCCGGGCTGACCGGCGTGAACGGCGGGCTGGTGCTGGTCGTGGCGGACGATCCCGGCATGCACTCTTCGCAGAATGAGCAGGACAGCCGGTACTACGGCGAATTCGCTCAGATTCCCGTTATCGAGCCGGGTAATCAGCAGCAATGCTATGACCTGACGAAGCAGGCTTTCGAGCTGTCGGAGGAGGTTCGCCTGCCGGTGATGATCCGGCTGGTGACGCGCCTGGCGCACAGCCGATCCAACGTGCGCGTCGATATGCCGGAAGGCGTGCCGGAGCGTGCCCGAACGCGGCTGCCGCTGCCGAATCCGAATGACTGGACGCTGGTCCCGGCACACGCCCGGCGGCGCTTCCGGCGGCTATTGGACATGCAGCCGGCCCTGCGGGAGTGGGCGGACCGCGCCCCGTTCAATTCGCTGCGCCTGGCGGGGTCGACGGGGATCATCGCCTCGGGCATCGCTTACAACTATGCACGCGAGGCCATCGGGGCGGACGAGAACTATTCGCTGCTGCGGGTATCGACGTACCCGCTGCCGATGAAGCTGCTCCGCGAACTGGTCGGGCACTGCAACGAAATCTGGGTCATCGAGGAAGGTTATCCGTTCATCGAGAGCCGCCTGAACGGGCTGCTCGGGCTGCCCGGCAAGTTCGTGCGCGGCAAGCTCAGCGGAGACCTGCCTGCGACCGGTGAGCTTACGCCGGAAATCGTGGCCCGGGCGCTGGGGCGGCCGTGCACCGCGCCGATTGCAGCCATGGAAGACCTGGTGGCCAGGCCGCCGGCGCTGTGCCGCGG
>JAGPEO010000308.1 GCA_018056925.1 Phycisphaerae bacterium | reverse complement strand
CGCAGGTCCAGCGTCACGTATTGAAAACCCAGCTCCCGCAGCCGCTCGTCCACCCGGCCGCGCAGCTCCGCGTCCGCAAAGCGACTCAATTCGCCTGGCGGAACCTCAATCCGCGCCAAGTGCTCGTGGTGTCGCACGCGACACTCGCGAAAGCCCAACGCGCGCAAGAACTGCTCGGCCGCGTCCACCCGTGCCAGCTTCTCCGGGGTTATCGTCTGGCCATACTGAACCCGCGAGGCCAAACAGGGCGAAGCCGGCTTGTCGTAGATCGAAAGCCCCAGCTCAGCCGCAATCTCGCGCAGTTCACGCTTGCTGATGCCGGCCTCGGCCAGGGGCGAAATCACGTGCCGCTCAGCGGCCGCCTGCAAGCCCGGGCGGTAATCGAACGCGTCGTCCGCATTGGCGCCACTGATCACGGCTCGAAATCCGCGCTCCGCCGCCAGCGGCCAGAGTCGCTCGAACAGTTCCGTCTTGCAGTAATAGCAGCGGTTAGTCGGGTTGCTGGTGTAATTCGGGTCCTCGAATTCGCGCGTGTCGATGAACTCGTGTGGCGCCCCGCATTCGGCCGCCAGCGCTTGAACCGTCTGCAGTTCCTCGGTTGGCACACTCGGGCTGCG
This sequence comes from Phycisphaerae bacterium, assembly GCA_018056925.1. Lineage (GTDB taxonomy): Bacteria > Planctomycetota > Phycisphaerae > UBA1845 > Fen-1342 > JAAYXS01. The sequence continues at coordinate 4,024 of JAGPEO010000308.1, read as the reverse complement.
CCCCGTGACCGCCAGCACGTGGCGCGGGCCCAGCGTCCGCACCGCCACCTGCAGCAACAACGCGCTGTCCACGCCTCCCGAGAAGGCTACCACGACGGAGCCCAGTTCCCGCAAGCGGGCCTGCAACGCTTCGTATTTCTCGGCGACTGTGGATTGCATCAGCTCTCGACCGTCGGTCCAGGGGCAGGCGCTGCCTGGTGACGACCCCAGCGGCGCCTGGCGTTGTAAATCAACCCGCTGAGCACGTAGCCAAACGCCAGCACCACCAGCAGCAACGCCAACGAATACCACGCCAATCCGAGAATCGCGATCACCCACACCAGGCGCGTCGGCGGATAGCGGCGCCGCGCATACACATTGAAAACGTGTACGTAATCCAGCCGGCTGACCATCAGCAGACCGACCACGAAGGCGGTCACCGCAATGGCCCAGCGCGACACGTCGGCCCAGTCCACGCCCAAGCCGTAATAGTTGACATCGCGCAGGTGCTCGTGAAGAGCCAGCAGTGACACGACCGCCGCCGCAGCCCCAGGACTGGGCAGACCGCTGAACTTCTTCATCGCGGCCTCCGTGCGGACGTTTTCGGCGTTGTAGCGCGCCAGGCGAATGGCCGCACACGTGACGTAGACCAGCGCGCACGCCATCCCCACCTGCAGTTGGAGCGGCGACACCTCCGGCGGCACTGAGCCGCTCGCCGGACGCAACAGCAGCGTGATGAACAGCATCATCGGGGCGACCCCGAAGCTTACGATGTCCGCAATCGAATCGAGTTGGGCGCCAAACTCGCTGGTGCGCCGCGTGATCCGCGCCAGCCGCCCGTCCAGGGCGTCGAACACCATCGCCAGCAGGATCAGGTACGCCCCGGCCGCGATGTGCGTCGGAAAGAGCTGTTCCAGACCCGGGTGGAAGACCCGCGGCTGAATCGCATACTGCCCCAGGTGCGCCGAATACTCCGCCCGCACCGAAAGCAGGCAGGCGAAAATCGCCAGAAACCCGCACAGCAGATTGCCCAGCGTGGCTGCCGCCGGCAGCAGACTGATGCCGATCAAGCGGTGCCGCGGCCGGTCCGCCTCGGATTCCAGATGTTCGCGCGAACGCAAATCCATATCCGATTCTACGTGCGGCGAACCTCCACGCTGCTGATCCGAAAACGGGCTCATGGCACCTGCGCCTCTACCGGTCGCCCCGCCTCCGAAACTGCCGGAACGGCCGTTCGCAGCCGCAGCAAGACCGTTTTGCCCGCCGCTACGCGTTGTCCGACCCGCACCAGCACGTCCCAATCGTCGCTTTCCGGCAGGCGTAGCTCTGTTCGTGAGCCGAGCTTGATCATGCCGATCCGCTCGCCGGCCGCCACGTTCTGGCCCTCTTTGAGCGTACAGACGATCCGGCGGGCCAGGGCGCCCGCAATTTGCCGCACGTACACCGGGCCGGGCAACGGGGCAGCCGGTGTAAGCGTGACCGTGTTGCACTCATTACACGCGTCGGCTTCATCGCGCAGCGCGTTAAGGAATTTGCCTGGCTTGTACTCCACGCCGCGGACGCGACCGGCGCATGGACTGCGATTCACGTGGACGTTGTAAACCGCAAGAAAGGTCATTATCCGTAGCCAGCGTCCCTGGCCATCCGGTCCTGGCAGATTGCGCTCTATGGCCACAATGCGTCCATCGGCCGGCGCCAGCACCAATCCCCGGCCCTCAGGTATGCGGCGCACCGGATCGCGGTAAAACAACAAAAGGGCTAGCGCAATCACGGCCGGCAGGATCGCCCACCAGCCGAAGAACCAGCCAATTACTACCGTTACTGCCAAGCCGACCAACAGCGTCAGCGCGATTTCCTTGCCGGCGTAAGACGTGGTCAGCATTCAGATCTCCGGGTCCCGTCGAGCAGCCGCTCTATCAGTTCCGCCACGCCGCACGAGTCGTTGTCCCCGACTACCAGCCGGGCGGCTTGCCGCACGGCCGGATGGGCGTTAGCCATCGCCACGCCCAGCCCCGCCTGTTGCACCATCGCCAGATCATTAATGTCATCGCCGATCGCGACCGTGCGGCTGGCGTCCAGCCCCCAGCGCTGGCACAGCCGCTGGATTCCATACCACTTGTTCGCCTGCGGCGCGAACGCTTCGATGATAGTCAGCGAATAGGCCGGCGCACGCAACAGGTTGTACGCGATCTGCCCGTCGAATTCGCGGTGCACCTCCGGGTTCAGTTCTTCGAGCACGTCCGGGTCGTCTATGATCGAGATTCTCAGCGGCGGGCAGGCGACGTCGCTGACGTCCGGCACGCACAGCACGCGGCAGGGGGTGTTTTGAACCCAGCGATCAACGGCCGGGTGTCGCCGCGGGCCGTCAATGACGTAGCCGTCGACGCCGGCTTCCTCGGCGTCGTTCAACCAGAGCACGGCGTAGCCGCGGCGGCGGAACCAGTTAGTCAGGCGGTGCGCCAGGTCCAGATCGAATGCCACGCGCTCCAGCGTTCGGCCGGTGCGGACGTCGGTCAATACCGCGCCGAAGACGGTCACGGTGGCGTCCAGGTCGAGGCCGATCTCGTCAAGGACAGGGCGCGTTTCGGGGAAGCTGCGCCCGGTGCAGAGGACGATGCGGATTCCGGCGGCGTGCGCGGCGTGCAAGGCGGCGCGGTTTTCCGGCGGCACGCGGTGCGATGAATCCAGCAGCGTGCCGTCCAGATCGATGGCCAACAGTTCACAGTGTCCAGGGGTGCACACGGCATCCTCAGCGCTTATTGAAAGCCGCGATTGTCGCATGGCGGAGGCGGAGTGAAAAGGTCCGCGCGTTATTGAGAGGGATCGAGGGATCAAGAAGAGCAGAGCCGGGGCGTGTCGCAAAGCAGAGCCGGGGCGCCGCCCCGGAATCCGCCAAGAATCTCCCACCCGCGTAGTCCGGCGGGCGCGGCGGGCGACGAATTTCGCGGAATTCCCCTGAGGTGCGAAAGTCGGGTAAGCATGCGCGGAAGCCGCTTGCGGGTCCGGGGGACCTTCAGCGGCTTCCGCTTCCGACTTCTGAGAGTCGCCTGTCGGCAACAACCTGGTGAGCCGGCACGCCGGCCCGAACCGTCTCTTAGCGACGGCGCAACGCGAACGCGCCGATGGCCAACAGCGCCAGCGCGGCGGGCTCCGGAATGTACGCGCCGCTGAAGGTTGCGGTCGCGAACCCAAAGCCCGGCAGGGCGAGACCTTCAGTCAGGTCACCAGGGGTGACGCCCAGATCGACCCAGCCCCCTGCAGGATCGCCGTCATACGTCAGCGTGCCAAGCAGCACATGCTCGCCGTAGACCGCTCCCGACAGCACCAGACCAGCGATGCCATCGCCGTCCGGAGTTGACGCGGGTTGGGCGAATAGCGGCCCGGCTGTGAAGCTGGTCAATGTCATCGCTGGGTTTTGGCTGGGCGCGTCGAGGCCGAAAGCGACGATCGCATCCTGAATCGGAATGTCGGCATAGATCAAGCCGGTCAATCCGCCCCCAGGCTCCAGCGTCACGGCGATGTCAGCCAAAGCCGGACTGACCACCAACCCCAAGACGGTGACGGAGTAAACGAGTCTTCGGATCATTCCTCTACCCTCCTGTCGGTACTGAGTTTCTTGACCGCTCGATTCTAGCCCAGGCGAATCCAAGAAAGTCAAACTTTGGGCTGCGCCGCGTTTTAGGCGGCCGCGCTGGGGAGAAAGGTGCTCTGGTGGTTGGGAAACGCCAACAGTATCGGTCCCGCCAAAACGCGCTACGAAGCAGGCCCGATTAACGTTGGCGAAGCAGGGGAAGCACCCAATAATGTGTTCGCGCTATAGGACCGGACGACCCGTGCCGGCGTGGTAGAATCTCGGCCTCCGTGACCGCAGGCAACGCCGTCGGCGGCCGCGTATACTCCTTACGTATGCGAACCTATGCCTGCGTAATCTGCAAGCGAACGGTGCAGTTCGAAGGAAAACTGCCGCCGGAGTACCCCTTCTGCAGTGAGCGCTGCCGCATGGTCGACCTCGGCCTGTGGTTCCGCGAGGCCTACTCGATCGACC
>JAGPEO010000022.1 GCA_018056925.1 Phycisphaerae bacterium | reverse complement strand
CCCCTATATCGAGCCCGCCGACCTGCCCGAGATCGTCAGCGGCTTCCGCATTCGCCAAATGACCCCCTTTGGCAACATGCACGTAAAGATCACCGTCGACCCGCACTCGCAGCGCGAGTTGGAAATCTTCGCCCAACTGGGCAAGGGCGGCGACGTGGCCAATAGCGATCTGGAAGGCCTCTGCCGCATCGCCTCGCTCTGGCTGCGAGCCGGCGGCAGCCTCGTCAATCTTATCAAGCAATGGGAGGGCATCGGCTCATCGCTCCAGATCCCCACCCGCGCGGGCCGCATCATGTCGCTGCCCGATGGCTTGGCTTGTGCCCTCAAAAAGTACTTGCGGGCCAAGGAGCGTTTCGGCCTGCGCGCCCTGCTGCTGGGTGAGATCGATCCGGCGGAACTCGATAACCCTTATCCGCCGCCCCACGAACGCGCGGCACATGCGCCCGATCGCACCGTTGACGCTACACGGCCCCAGCAGGCCCCCCTGCCGCCAAAGCGCGGCCAAGACCCAAGCGCCGGCGGCGGAGCAGATTCGAAATCCTACGCGACGGGCGCCGTACAACGCAGGCTGGACGGAGGAAACGTCGCACGCCTCGATAGCGCCACAGAACCAAAAGCCTCCGCCCACTCGTCGTCCCCAACCGCCGGGTCGAAACCCAGCGTCAAAAGCGACGGTAACGGCCACGGCAAGGGTAACGGCAAAGGCAATGGCGGAACGGTCGTGACTACCACGTCCCTCGGTAACGGCGACAGTGCCTGGTCCGGCTATCGCCCGCCGTATGCGACGCGCTCGGATTCCGCCACCGCGCTGGCAGTTGAAGAAGCCGCGGGCGTGGCGGTCGTCGCTGAGCCGCAGCCGCAGCAGCGTGCAGCCAGCGCCGCAGGGCACTCCGAGGGCATGAGCGCGGTCGAGCGTGCCATGCTCGCCAGCATCTTGTCCGGCGGGCGCCACGACCACGACGCTGCCAGCCACTACGCCCTCAAATGCCCCATGTGCGGCGGCCCGGTGGCCCGCCAGGAAGGCTGCTTACACTGCGGCAACCAGTGCGGCTGGGCGGCGTGCTAACGACCCTCGCGCAGAGCACAGCGACACCGGCTCACAGGCATCGGGCCCGCGTGCTCTGCACCGGAGAGCTTCCACACGCCGGCGTCCCGGTAGATTTGCCCCGCAAACCCGGTTACGCTTTTGTTCCTGCCGATTATGTCGAGGCACACCGGCGGGCAGCCCGGCATGGGCCGAGGCGAGCGAGTACGGCACGAGGTTGAGTGACGATGTGGAGAACTGGCATCCTGTTAACCGCGATCCTGATTTGCGCAACGGTTCTGACTTCGTGCGGCGATTCCGCTGAGCCGCCGCCGCGGAGCGCAACCGTGAAAGGCAGCGGCGCACTGGCCGCCCCGATCACGCCTACGCCACCGGATGGCGGCATTCTGCAGGACCAGGCTCAGTATCAGCCGGCCACCTTCACGCCGCCGCCGAGCAAGCCAAAAGAGTCGGCCGCGGGGGAAGACGGCGCTGCTCAGGACTCCAACGAGGCGGCCGCTGTGCGCGAGTTCATGTTTGACGTGATGCGTGACATGCAGGCCGGCAGGTTCGAACGCGTTCTCAGCAAGATCGACCCTGACCCGGGCGAGGCGGCGCGCGAGCATATGCAGCGCACACTGGAGATGGTTACTGCCCTCGCGCGGTCCGTAACTGAAAAGCTGGGGCTTGATTCCCTGGAGCAATTTTACGAGGGCGAGCTGAAAGCTCTGGCGGACAATATCGAGGTCGAGTTGACCGGTCCTGACTCGGCGACGGTCACGCCTAACCTGCTGGGTGGGTTACTACTTGGTCCCGACTTCGCCACGCCCAAGGCGAAGCTAGTCAAGACGGGCGGGGAGTGGCGTTTCTTGCTCGAGACGCCGCTGACCGGCGCAGACCTGGACAAGCTGGCGGTGTATCATCAGACAGTACAGGCACAACTGAAGCAGGTTAGCGAAGTTATTCAGCAGGCCGGGCCCGCGGAACTAGAGGCTATTAGAGAAGGCGTTATGCAAGCCTTGGCAGCCGCGAGCATCGCCGAATTGAGCTCGGCGCCCGCAGCGAGCCAGGCGGCGCCCGCCAGCGCCCCGTCGGAAGAGCCCAACGAGGGCGGGCGGCCGGCTCCCTGAAGTCGGGCGCGACGGCAAGTGTAAACCAGGCGAGTCTTGGAGGTTTGGTTTGGCGGTCGTCTCACGAGAGCAACTGGATTCCCTCATCGCAGCGATTCACTCGCACGACTTTCTGCGCCGCATGCTGGAGAGCATGGAGCAGCACCACCGGCTGGTCTTCCACGCGAATGAGCACGCGGATTGGAACTTGGTGCGCGCCACTGCGGAGCAAATCCTGGTCGCGGAAATCGTTTCACGGCACAAAGGCAACATTGACGGCGTCTACTTTGCCCTGCGCGACCTCGAGGCCGGCGGGCGGACCTGGGAAGCCGCCATCAATGAGCTGGCGGGCCGCGTCCATTCCTATTACACCACGCCGCTGGGCGTCCTGATGCGCAAGAACCTGTTCGGCGAAAACGCCGTGTTCCTCACAACCGATGCTCACGACTGGATTCGCCGTCAGGAGGCCTCTTCCGGCATGCTTGGAAACCAGGCATGAATGCGAACGCTCCCAAAGCGCGGTGTAACGTCGCAGACCTGAAAGCCGGCCAGCGGCTCGACGATCAAATCTTCCGCATCGCGCAAAAGGAGCTGCGCACCACCTCGAACGGCAGCCTCTACATCCACGCCGTGCTGGCGGACGCGACCGGGCAAATCCTGGGCCGCATGTGGAACGCCTCGCAGGAGATTTTCGATTCGATCCCGAACGGCGGGTTCCTGGCGTTCCGCGGACGCGTGGAGAGCTTCAAAGGCGCCCCGCAGTTCATCATCGACGGCCTGCGCTGCGTGGAAGCCGGCAGCTTCGACCCGAGCGAGTTTCTTCCGGCCACCGAGCGCGACGTGGAGGCCATGTGGGAAGAGCTTAAAACCACCCTGCGGCAGGTTCAGAACCGGGACTTGCTGGCGCTGGTCGCCAAATTCGTCAACGACCCCGCCTTCCAGACCGGCTTCAAGCGCGCCCCGGCCGCGATGTCTTTTCACCATGCCTGGCTGGGCGGCCTGCTGGAGCACACGCTAAACCTGCTGCGCCTGGCGCGCGTCGTGTGCCCGCTGTACCCGCAGGTCTGCCAGGACCTCGTGCTGGTCGGCGTTTTCCTGCACGACATCGGCAAAGTCCGCGAGCTGGCCTACGAGACGAATTTCGAATACACGAGCGAAGGGCAGCTCATCGGGCACATAACGCAGGCGGTACTGTGGGTGCATGAAAAATGCGCCGAGATCGCGCGCGAGACCGGGCAGCCGTTCCCGCACGACCTGGAGATGGCCCTTCAACACATCATTCTGGCCCATCACGGCAAGTACGAATTCGGCAGCCCGCGCCTGCCGGCGACCGCCGAAGCGATCATGATTCACTACCTCGACAACCTGGATGCCAAGCTGAACATGGTCTTCGAAGCCATCGAGGGCGACACGGACGCCGACAGCGAATGGACAGCCTTCGTGCGTGCGCTCGAGACCAAAATCTTCAAGCCGGACATCCTGGGAACGCGCAAAAAGACATAAAGCATTCGCATTCCGCGACCACGGGCGGCACGAACGGGTCGATATCGTAACCGGGAATGCTGCGGCAGCCCGCCGCCGGCCGTGTTCGGCTGCGCCGCCGGCGCGCCCGCCTCGCCGCAGAGCAGTGCGAAGCTTACAATTACGACCCGGCGCCTCCGGCGAGCCAAGCCGCTGAACACGGAAGTAAATGACCAGCGCACCCGAACGGATTCAAATGGCGAATTATCGCAGCGAGATCGGGCGGAAATCGGTTCACTTTCTTTCGGCGCTCACGCCGCTGGTCTACCTGTTAATCGACAAGCGTTTGGCGCTGTCGATCCTGGTTCCGATTGCGTGCGCGGTACTTCTGATCGACGTGTTGCGGCAGGCCCACCCGGGGCTGCGGGCGTTTTACAACCGGCACTGGGGGCATTTGATGCGCGGGGATGAGACCGGCCGGCTGAGTGGCGCGTCGCATGTGATGATCGCGAGCGTGTTGTGTATCGTCGTTTTTCCAAAGCCGATCGCGATTACGGCGTTGCTGTTCATGTCCGTTTCGGACGCGTTGGCATCGCTCGCGGGTATGCGCTCCAATGGTCCACGCTGGTTCCGCGCCAGTTTGGCCGGCAGTTCAGCGTTTCTGATATCCGCGGCGGCAATGGCGCTGCTTCTCTTGCGCGAACATCCGCTCGCGGCGCTGGTTGGCGCGGTGGTCGCCACAGTTATCGAGGCCCTGCCGCTGAGCATCGGCAAAGCCCGCATTGACGACAACCTCACGGTCCCTCTTGGCGCGGGCCTGGTTATGTGGGCTCTCTGCGGCTGGTGCTGAGCCCGCCATATAGTCGTCTGAAATGCCGGCCATATTATAGGACGCTGCTTTCAGTCCGCAAAGCAGTCGTTTGCTTCAAAGTTCACTGCTGTCAGGAATCCGGCACAGGCCGCGATCCCGGCCGCCGGCGGGCCGAAATTACTTCCGTCATGACCGCTCGTATCGTACAATTGAATCGCTCCGGGGGTTCGGAAGGCTGTTATTGATTCATCCATTAGGAGGAAGGCAAAGATGTCGCGAACAATCTTCTTGTGTCTTGCACTGATGTGCAGTTGCGTGTTGTCGTTCGGCGCGGTGGGCGCGGAGCGCGGCGGGAATTACCTAATCGTCTCCGCACCAGACTATGTAAACACCCCCCCGCTCAACCAGTTCATCGCTCACCGCGAGGCGCGCGGTTTTAACGTCATGGTTTATTCCCCGCCGAGCGGCACGAGCAAGGAAGCCATAAAGGCCTACATTCAGAGTTTATGGGGGACGGCTGACCAGCCGGCCTATCTGCTGATCGTAGGCGACACCGACGGCACCTCGACTTCAACCAACAGCACCATCCCGCACTGGACAGGTACCGGCAGCAAATCCGCTCCGACCGACCTGCCGTATGTATGCATGGACTCCGTCCCCGTGAGCTGGTACCCGGATTTTTACCTTGGGCGCTTCTCCGTGCGCGACCTCAGCATGCTCAACGCCGTAGTCGCTAAGACGATCGCGGTCGAAAGCGGCGGCTTCAGCGATCCTGGATACGTGCGCCGGGCGGCCCTGCTGGCTAACGACGACTCCACTACGCATTCCATAGAATTGCACGATTGGATCATCAGCACCTATCTCGAGCCGGCCGGGTTCACGCCGCATCGCATTTACGCTGCCTACGGCGGCAGCACGGCCGACGTCAGCGCCGCTGTAAATGCCGGCGTATTGTTCACCGTCTATTTCGGGCACAGCGGGTCCAGCGGTTGGTGGTCGCCGGCCTTTTATCAAGCCGACGTTCAAAACCTGACGAACAACGGCCTCTATGGTCTAACCATGGGTTGGTCCTGCAGCTCCGCCTATTACCCTACCTCAGAGTGCTTCGGCGAAACCTGGTTGCGCGTCGCGAACCGTGGTTCGGCCGCCTACCTGTCTTCTGCAACATCCGTGTGGTGGGGCTCGGACTCCTCCTGGGAATCGTCGCGGCGCATGGAACGCTACATCTTCCAGTCCTTCTTCGCCGACAACATCTGGGAAGTCGGCCCGGCTTGGCACGCGGCCCTGGGACGCATGTACAACGACCCTGAATTCGGCCCGGCGCATGATCACACGCACAACATCTTCGAGATGATGGTCCTGTTGGGCGACCCTGCCCTGCGGCTGCCGTTCCGCGCGCTCGATATCTCTCTGATGGAGGGCGTGCCCGAATTCATCCACCCCGATGAGCCAACCATATTCACAGTGAACATCGGCTCGGCCGCCGAGCAATACGTAGCCGACACGGCCCTGCTGCACTACTCACTCAACGGTGAAGACTTCCAGACGGCGCCGCTGGTTCACCTGGGCGGAAGCGAGTTCCTGGCCAGCCTGCCCGCGCCCGGCTGCGGCAGCACGCCCCGCTTTTACTTCAGCGCGCAGGGCGATCAGGGCTCGACCGTGTACCTGCCGTATCTGGCGCCGGCCTCCTGTTTCACCGCCGAGGTTGCCGCAATCACAACCCTGCTCGATGACGATTTCGAGGCCGATACGGGCTGGACTGTGTGGAGCGACCCGGCCATGGTGAGTGGAATGTGGCAGCGGGGCATCCCGGTGAGCCCGGTGCCGGAAGGCGCGCCCAAGGCCGATTTTGACGGCTCGGGCAGTTGTTTCCTTACGGACAATCGCAGCCCCAACTACGACGTGGACCTGGGACCGACCATCCTGTTGTCGCCGATCATCAACTTGGCCGGCCGGCCCGACCCGTACGTGCGTTATAGCCGGTGGATGTATTGCGATGACGTAATTGCGCCGGCCCGGGACTACCTCTTGGTGCAATGCTCGTCTGACGGCGGCGCAAACTGGACTACGGTCGAGCAGGCCTGGGACGACGGGGCATGGGTCCAGCGCGAGTTCCGTGTGCGCGACTTTGTGACGCCGACCGCCCAGTTCCAACTGCGGTTTTCCGTCGCGGACAACCCGAACAACTCCGTGACCGAAGCCGGCGTGGACGCAGTCTGGGTGTACGATCGGGGCTGCGGGGACGTGCCCCCCGTTCTGGGTGACTTAAATTGCGACGGCAATGTCAACGTTTTCGACATCGATCCGTTCGTGCTGGCGCTGACGGACCCCGCGGGGTACGCACTGGCGTTCCCGGCCTGCGACGCAATGAACGGCGACGCCAACCAGGATGGCGAGGTCAACGTCTTCGATATCGATCCGTTTGTGGCGCTCCTGACCTCGTCGGCCCCTTGACGGCCTGAGACGGCGCGCTGCCAAACCGCCGGCATAATTCAGCACTGAAGCGTTGCGGCCCGGCTTTTTGCCGGGCCGCCGCTCAAATTGCAGAGCGCTCCAGCAGCTTCGCGACCAGCTCAACCGGCAAACCGACCACGTTCGGAAAACTGCCCTCGATCCGCTCGATCAGCCGATCGCCGCAGTCTTGTATGCCGTACGCCCCGGCCTTGCCGCGCCACTCTCCGCTTTTCAGGTAAGCTTCGATCTCGGCCGCGTCGTCGCGCATCCAAACCGCTGTTACATCTGCTCCAAACAGCCGCCGCGGCCGGCCGTTTATCCGCACCAGTGAAACGCCGGTAATCACGTCGCAGCGCCGGCCGGCTTGCAGGAGGAGCATGCGCCGTGCGTCAGCCAGATCGCGTGGTTTGCCGAGCAGGTGCTGCCCGCAGGTTACGATCGTGTCCGCTCCCAGCACGAGCCGGCCGGGATTGGCTTCGGCCACTGCCCGGGCTTTAAAGTAGGCCAGTGCTTCCGCCCAGCCGCGCGGGTTCACCGACTCGGGCTTTGCGTCCGGCTCCGCCAGCGGGCAGGCGCGAATTTCGAACGCAGGCACGATCGTTCGCAAGAGTTCGCGCCGCCGTGGACTGGCGGACGCCAAGATGAGAGCTGGCTTGGGCATTAATCGACCTTGCCTGCGTTGACCTCGCTCGGCACGCGCCATTAGATAAACCAGAATGCCGAAGGTCAAAGCCACCCGCACGATTCGCACCAGACGCTCTCACGCGCCGGACAAGCGGCGCAGCGCCACTGCCCACCGCTTTGGCGCGCATACCTCGATCGCCGGCGGCATGCATCACGCCCTTGAAATCGGGCTGCGCCTGGGCTGCGATACCGTCCAGGTATTCGTCAAAAACCAGCGCCAATGGCGGGCGGCCCCACTACGCGCGGATGACCTGCGCTGCTGGAACGCCCTTCTGGATACTCCCGGCTTCGGCCCGGTCATCGCCCACGCGACGTACCTCATCAACCTGGCATCGGCCGACAAAATCATCCGGACGCGCAGCCTGGCAGCCTTTGAACAAGAACTTCAACGCTGCCAAACCCTTCATATACCGTATCTCGTGGTGCATCCAGGCGCGGCAACCGACGGCGACCGCCGCTCGGCGATCGCGCGAGTCGCGGCCGCGCTCGACGACTTGGCCAAACGGGGGGTCGCGCCGCAGGTCACGCCATTGCTCGAAAACACCGCCGGGCAGGGAACGGCCCTCGGCTGGCGGCTCGAAGAGCTGGGCGAGATCATCGGGCGTCTGCGACGGTCGCGGGCCGGCGTCTGCTTGGACACCTGCCACCTCTTTGCCGCCGGTTACGACATTCGCCGGCCGCAGGGATATCAGGAAATGGTCGCGTCGGCCGAGCGCTCGTTCGGGCTCGAACGCATTCATTGCTGGCATCTTAATGACAGCCGGGCGCCTCTCGGTTCTCGGGTGGACCGGCACGAGCATATTGGCCGCGGCCGTATTGGAGCGTCGGGGTTCCGCACGCTGCTATCGGATTCGCGCTTCTGCGAAATACCAATGATCATCGAGACTCCGAAGGGGCAGGATGGCGCTGGGCGGGACTGGGATTGGCTGAATTTGCGCCGGCTGCGGCGATTGGCGGCGCGACGGGCGTAAGTCTCGGTACTTTGCGGGCCGTTGCAGCCGCTGCTCCTGCGGCGCCAACAGTGCGGCGACGTTACGGCAACAATGGACGCATTCCCGTCATTGACACGGCCTGGAACCACGTTATTATCGGGGTACTTGGGCGTGGAGCCGATTGCAGCGGCGCGGCAGTATTGCTGACCGCGGGGAGGCTAGATATGGCGTCGCCTTCCAGCCCAAAGCCTACAACTCCGGCCGGCGCAACAGCCGGTCCAGTCTCGCCTGACTCATCCGACTCGGCACAGCGAACTATTGCGAGCCTGGAGCAGGAACTGATCGCCTGCCAGCATCTGGTAGCGCTTGGGAACATAGCGGCGGGTATTGCACATGAAGTCAACAACCTGATGACTCCTCTGCTGGCGCGGGCGGAGTTCGCCCTTGCCAGCGGCTCTCCGGCTGAGATGCGCAAGGCATTGGAGCGCACCAAGGTTCAAGTCGAGCGGGCCGTCAGTATTACCCAGCGAATGATGGATTGGGCCCACAACCGCGAATGCCAGCTCGAATCCTGCAACGTTCTAGAGGCGGTGAATGAAGCGTTGGCCACCGTTGTGCGGCCACTCGAGAAGGATGGCATCGCCCTGACCGTGGATGTTCCCCCGGATTTGCACGTGCGTGCCCGGCGCGACCTGCTGATCCAGGTAGTGTTGAATCTCATACTGAATGCGCGTAACGCTATGGTGCACACACCGGGCAGTTTGAAGGTCACCGGCTGGCGCAATGGAACGGACGTGGTTCTCGAGTTCTGCGACGGCGGGTCTGGGCTGACGCAGGAACAAATCGACCGCGTTCTAAATCCGTTTCTGGCCGGCACTGAGTGTCGCGGCCGCGAGTGGCAGGGCATTGGTCTGGGCCTGAATGTTTGCCGGATCATCGTCCACAAGTGCGGCGCCCGCATTGCGGTTCGTGCCAACGAGACCCGGGGCTGCACTGTAGCTCTGCGCTGGCCCGCGGAAACGCCCTCAGGCTGTGCAGACGGCGCTTGACGCGGTCGCCTCCTGGCCTTGACGTGTGCGGCGCGAGCCGGGCGCCGCCAGCACCAGAATCACTATCACGGTCGCGCCGCTCACCAGTAGGCCTTCGCGCAGACCCGGCGGGGAGTACGAGAAGTCGATTTTCACGTATTCGCCGGCCGGCACGCGCAGCGACATCAGACCGTCGCGCGGCTCGATCGCGACCTGCCGGTTAGCTATGCGCGCCTGCCAGCCGGGCTGCGCCAGCCGCGAAACGATCAGCCGCTTTTCCTGCATCTGCCCCGCCTCCGTACGGCCCGGCCTGTGGCGCTCGCCCGCCAGCCAGGAGTCTACTACTACTTCGAACCGCTGATTCGAATGCACTTGGCTGCTAATCGCGACGGGCGCCGCGGCGTCTTCCAGAACGGCCATTCCGGCGGCCGACGGGTTGCGGTACAGACGCCAACCAGCAGCGTCCACCTCCTCGAGAGTGCAGCCGGCAGGTTCATCCGCTGGGTCGCGCGTAAGAATCCATCCGACGTTGTAAGTGCGCATCCACCGCGGATCTTGGAGCAAGGCCCGGACCTGGTCACTCTCACCCCAGGGCCGGAACGCGAAGCGCGGCTGCAGCGAACGCGGCTGCAACGGCCCATAGTCCGTCAAGGATTGAATGCCCACGAGGCTGTTAACGTTGGCGGCCAGAATGTTAAGCGGCTCGCCATAGATGTCGGCCGTATGTGCAACCACCCAAAGCCGCCGGCCCGAGTCGCGCACGCGTTCCACCCAGGGCGCTTCGCTCTGCGGCAGAAGGTCTGCGGGCCCGTTCTTGCCCAAAGGAATGTCAATGGTCCAGCCGATAACCGCCAAATCAAGCGTCGTTACAATGACCGGCAACCACAGCCAGCGCGGTCGATGCCAACGGCGGGCCGCCACTCCCAGGGAAGCGAAGCTCGCCATAGCGACCGCCAGCGGTACGAAAACGCTCGGACTCCACGGGCGCAGAGCGTGCAGTGCCGCCGCACGCCAGTCTGACGGCAAGAACGGTATAACCGCGGCCCCGACGATGAGGGGCATGCCCACTAACGCGGCGCCCTTGATGTGCGGCCGGGCGCTCCAGGCCTGCAATGCAGCGCGCAGGCGGACGCGCCGCGGATTGTGCGCGGCGCCGAGGTCGTGCAAGCTGATGGCGGCCAAAGCGGCGATGGACATGTTGAACAGCAGCAGTGCCCGAGCAGGCACGCGAAACAGGCTGCTGCCCGGAATCTGATAGAGCAGCGGACACAATGGGCCGAACTGGCCTAGCGCCACCAGCACGCCAAAGATGAGCAGGACCATCCACGGTCGGCGTTGCGGATCCCCGCGCCAGCCCACCCGCAAAGCGACCGCCGCCAATATGAGCGGCACGATTCCGGCGTACGCGAATTGCTCGCATTGGTGCGACGGCCCCCAATACGGCTGATCGAAGAAGTTGGGCGTGCGCTGCCCGAAGAACATCGGCGCCACCCACCCGATCGCCGACCACGGGTACCAGCTATTCTCGACAAAATCCCGATACGTGCGGTCAACGCGCGTACACTGCTCCAGCCACATCACCGTCGGCACGAGTTGGACCGCGAACAGCCCGCCCGCAAGCACCCAGATTCCAAGCCATCGACCAAACGCCGGGACCGCGGCGCGCAGCTTAACGGTGAACTTGGGCGCTGCTGCCCAGCCGGCCGCAACGATGAACACCAGGCTCCCTAAGGCGGTGATCGCAGCAATCTGCACGTGCCCGGCGTAGAGTTGAAGCGCTGCCACGATGCTGGCCGTAGTGAGCCGAAACCCGCCCCCGTTCTGCGCATAGCGCTGAATCCGCCAGAACACCCAGGGTGCCCAGGCTGCGGCATGCTGCAACGAGAAGTGTGCCCGGTGGGCCAGCATGAAGCCGGAAAACGCGAACAGAAGCCCGCCAAACAGCGCCGCCGGTCGCGCCAGCCGCCCCGCACGCAGCAAGCGGTACATACCCCAGATCGCCAGGCTGTAGTGCGCCCACAGGCTCACCGCGTAGGCGGGCAGCGGCGGCAGCAGCGCGAACAGCCACGTGCCGGGGTACCACAGCGCCGATTGGGGATCGGCCGCGAAGGGCCGGTCCAGCCCGGTCCACGGATTGATCCAGGGCCATTGTCCCGCGCGCACCGTGTCGTGGAAAAAGCTCCGCGACGGAAAGTAATAAAGCAGGTCATCCTCGCCCGCCCCGAGGCCGCCAAGCCGCCAGAGCGGAGCCAGCATGACGCCCGGCAGAAATACAATCGCCAGCGCGACCAGCGCTCTCTGCTTTCGCATGGTCAGCGAATCTTACCCTTGGCACGCCGTTGATGTCTCAGCATACTACGGCCAAACTCGCGGCACGGCCCGCCGGCCGCATTTGCCGAAGCGCGACGCGCAAGAACTAACATGCACGTGCTGCCACCGTATCGCCGTATCCTCCTGCTGACCGAAGGCCAGCTTGGGGCGTTCACGTCCAAAACCGCCGCCGCCCTGCTGCGCTACCGCGCGCCGGACGTCGTGGGCGTGCTTGATTCGCACGCGGCTGGAACCGACGTGCGAACCGTCTTTCCCTGGTCGCCCCCGGTGCCGATCGTGGCGGACATCGCCGCTGCCCGCACCCTGGCGCCAGACGCTCTCTTCGTAGGTATTGCTCCGCCGGGCGGCGCGTTGCCCGGTCCCATGCGACAGCACATCGCCCATGCGTTGGCCGCCGGGATGGACGTCGTCAGCGGCTTGCACCAATTCCTGGCGGACGATGCGGAGTTGGCGGCCTTGGCACAGCAAAACCGAGCCCGCATTTTCGACCTGCGCCGTCCCCCGGCCGAGCGGACAATCGCGACCGCGCGCGCTCTATCGACGCGCTGCCGCCGCGTTTTGACCGTCGGCACGGACGGGAATGTCGGGAAAATGGTTGCCGGTCTGGAACTGACGGCCGCCGCACGGCAGCGCGGCCTGCGGGCCGAATTCCTCGCGACCGGGCAAACCGGTACGATGATCGCGGGCCGCGGCGTTGCCATTGATGCAGTTGTTTCGGACTTCGCACCGGGCGCAGTCGAGGAGCTGGTGCTGAGCGCTGCCGATTCAGACATTTGCATCATTGAGGGACAGGGCAGCATCGCTCATCCGGGATTCTCGGCCGTCACTCTCGCCTTGCTTCATGGCGCCTGCCCGGATGCCATGATCCTCGTACACCATGCCCGCCGCACGCACTACAGCGCCGCGCCACACATGCGGATTCCGAGACTGGCTGAACTGCGGGCCATCTACGAAAGCGCGGCGTCATTGCTGCATCCATCGCGCGTTGTCGGCGTGGCGCTGAATCCGCTGGGCTGTGATCCGAAATTGGTCCGCGAGGAAACTCGCCTGTTGGCGCAGGAGCTGCGGATTCCAGTGTGCGACGCAATTTGCGGCTGCACGGCGCTTCTGGATGCCGTTTTGGCGAACACCATACCTAAGTGCTGACGGTTTTTAGTCACCCGTCTTCGACTAAAGGCAAGTCGGCTCGATCGGCGATCATGCCTGAACGAGCTTGCATCCCCGGAGCGTCGCCGGATAATGCGTGCTCGTGTGCGGTTTGAAACGAACTTTGTGGAGGTAAGACATGAAACGATTCGCAATGGCAGGTTTTTTCACATGCGTCCTGTTCCTGACAGGATGCGGCGACATCACAGGGAAGTGGACTCTCGACTGCATTGAGCCGGAATCAGAACGCCAGAACTTCGACGTGAAGTGCCTGGTGCTGAGAGACGACAACACGTTCCTCCTCAAGGCCTGCGAAGACGCGAAGCCGGCCGAGGTGTGCGGAACGTATTGCTATGACAAAGACACCGATACTCTGACATTCACGCCTGAGGGCGGCCCCGCGCGGACGTATATCGCGGAAGTCGGGCTCCTCGGTTTCGGCAAGATGAAGGTGTGCCCGACGGGCGAGAAGGCGTGGACGGCTTATCTCAAGCGCTGTAAGTGTGAGCCCTGCGCCGACAAGTGCAAGCCATGCCCCGCCAAGTGCAAACACAATCCCGACAAGTGCGACAAGCCGTGTCCAAAACCATGTGACAAGCCCGCCGAGAAGAAGGCCGAATGCCCGATGCACAGAGGTGAGCCTGTTCAGAAGAACTAAGACCCACGCGCCCGCGGGGTGCCACGGCTCAAAGCCGAAGCTTCAAGCAGTGCGGGCCTTCGTTAACGGTAATTCCTGCCCCTGAGAAGCGGCGGCCGGTCCACAGCGGACCGGCCGCCGCTTTTTGCTCATTCACGCTGCCCGTGACGGCCATGAGGTGATAGGGTGATAAAGTGATAAGGTGATAAAGGACGATCTGCGGAATCGCTTTATCACCTTATCACTTTATCACTCTATCACTTTATCACTCGCTGGCCGAGTGCGGCCGCCGTCGCAGCCTCTCCCGCGCATAAGAAGAGCCTCGCCGCTTGCACGGCGAGGCTCGCGAATAGCTGTCTTCCTCGCTTCCGCCCGGGCTCGGATGTCCGGCTTAACGCTTCGAGAACTGGAAGCGACGACGGGCCTTGCGGCGCCCGTACTTCTTGCGTTCAACGCGCCGCGAATCGCGCGTCAGGTATTGACCGTCACGCAGCGTGGGCTCGACCGATGCATCGGCCGCTACCAGCGCACGCGCAACACCCAGCTTGACGGCGCCCGCCTGCCCGGTATGCCCGCCGCCGTGGACGTGTACCAGCACGTCCCACATTCCCAGTTTGCCACTGGCCTGCAGCGGGGCTATGACGGCCGCCCGGTCCTGCGGCTCGGTGAAATAGTTCTCCAGCTCGCGTTTGTTGATCACGATCTTGCCGCTGCCGGCGACCAGCCGCACACGTGCGACCGATGATTTCCGCCGACCGGTGCCACGGTAGAACCCGCCGGGCGGCGGGGTGGGCTGGGGCGTTTCAACCGGAGCGGCAGCAGGGGCGGCATCCGTCGGCGCGCCGGGCAGCACGCCTTCGGCCGGCTTCGGCTCGTCCGGAGTTACCGGAGTCGCCGGCTGGGAGGTCAGTTGATCGGGCGGAAGGGGTATATCACTCACGTGCGTTCCTCAAGTTCAACCGTCTATAACGGCATTGGTTCGGGTTTCTGGGCCTGGTGCGGGTGAGTCGAGCCGACGTGCAGCTTGAGCTTGTCGAGCATGTGCACGCCGAGCTTGGATTTCGGCAGCATGCGGCGAACGGCCTCACGCAGCACGCGCTCCGGGTGACGGGCCAGCATTTGCTCCATGCTGACCACCCGGCGCCCGCTGGGGTAACGGGTGTATCGCTGGTACACCTCGGTCTGGCGCTTGCGGCCGGAGACGCGGACCTTCCCGGCGTTGAGGACAATCACATAGTCGCCGGTATCCACGTGGGGCGTATAGGTCGGCTTGTGCTTGCCCATGAGAACGGTCGCGATGCGCGTGGCCAGACGGCCCAGCACCTTGTCCTGGGCGTCAACCACGAACCATTTCTTATCAACCTCGCCGGGTTTGGCGAGGAAACACTTATTGGCGGTCTTCATAACGCTTCCCGATACAGCGGGCCAAGGCCCCGCTCAAGGGGCAAAGAACGGCGATTTTACGACCTGCGGTAGCAGTGTCAAGGGCGTCGTGTGGCCCGATCGCCCATCCCCCCGTACCTAGGGGGCTGCCGCTGGATCGTGGCGATCGGGCCGCCCGGGCTTTCGGTACACCCGCTAGGCGTTCATGTCACGCCAGCGTTTCGCCAGTTGCCCGAAAATCGCCAGCGCGATCGCGGCGACGACTCCGATAGCGGCGAACGGAAACCAGATGTACTGCGGGTTGTACGTATCCCAAAGCAGCGCGGTGGCCTGTTGCCCGTCCAGGCCGAGCACCTGCTGGAGCGTGGCGAACGCGTCGGTCCGCGGAATACCCGCGACGGTTTCGAGCGTGGCCAGCGAGCCGTCCCAAACCTTACCCGCGCCGAAGCTGGTCTGCGTAACCAGGTACTTCAGCGCCAACGTGGCCTTTTCGCCGTAATGGCCGTAGACGTAGCCCGCGATCCAGTTACCGGCCGCCACGCCGATGCCGACCGGGATGTTGACGTAGCCGAGGTAGAGGCCCTTTTTGGCCGGGGGGGCGATCAGGGCCAGGTATTCGCTCTTCTTCGGCCCAGTGAGCATTTCGCCCAGCGAGAACAAGCCGATCCCCACCAGCAAAATCGCGCCGTGCGGCGTCAGGCCGGCAACCAGCAGGCCGGCGGTAGCCATCACCATGCCGAAGAACATGGCCGAGAGCGTCCGCATCCGGCGCACGAGCCACGAGACCGGCACGACGAAGATCACGATCAGCATGGCATTAAGAGAGATCAGCACCTGCTGCGGTACGCGCAGCAAGCCCTGGTCACCAGTCTCGCGCCAGGAGTCGAACGGCATGTGCTGAGCAATAGCCGCGCTGTTTACCCAGTCTTCGATGAAGTTCGGCTGCGTATCCCAGAGCTGATACATCATGAGCCAGAAGCACGACATGATGAGAAGCCAGGCGATCAGCCGGGGCTCGAACACGTTGACAATCGTGCGGCGCAGCACCTGAAGCGGGTTTTCGGTCTTCGAGGCTCCCGAGGGCACGTCCTTGAACGTGAAGAGCATGAGGTAATTCAGGGCCGTGAAGCCCGCGCAGGCGAGGAACAGGTTACGCCAGCCGGCGGCGCTGTGGGGGTTGCCCAAAAGCAGCGGTGAAAGGAAGTGCCCGACGACCGAGCCCACGTTCACGATCCAGTAGAAGATACCCCAGCCGAGGGAGGCGCTGGCCTTGTTCAGCGTGTGGGCGAGCGTGCCCTGCAAGGCCGGCTTGAAGAAGGCCGTCCCGGTCGCCAGTACGATGATCCCGCCGAAGAAGCCCCAGTAGGAAGGAAAAAAGGCCATCATGAGATAGCCGGCGATGTTCAGGGTGAAGGAGAAGAACAGCGTGCGCTTATAGCCGTAACGGTCGGCAAAGCCGCCGGTGACCATGGGCAGCAATGACTGGAAGATGGCCCACCAGGCGTAGATTGTGCCCTTGTGGGCGGCCGTCAGGTGCAGCCCGCCCGGCTCGGTGGCCTGCATGATGTAAATCGGGGCGACGGGGCGCAGGACGTAGTAGGCCAGGCGCTCCCACATCTCGATGATGTTCAACATCCAGAAGGTCGGGCTGAAGTGCCGCCGTTCGGTCACTGCGGTTGTCGCTGGAACGGCCGCCGCCGCGGCGCTGCCTTGGGTGTTGACAGGGGGATTGCTCATCTTCGCTCACGCACAGGAAAAAACGCCGCCGGCCCCCACGAGCTCGCCGTCGTTCAAGCGGCCGGCTCTACGGCCGAAGCACGACCGCCGGCCCAGCATAGCCGAAGGGCGCGCGTGAGTCGAAGGGGAATCAGCGAGGGCTGAGAATTGCCGCGGCGGCAAGTTGCGGGGGTTGACGCGTGGGGGCGGGCAGCGCGTCGGCAAGGCGGCGACACAGTTCAAACTGTCGAAAGGGCTGCAAACCCCGGGCCCTTGGCTTTCGTCCTGCAGTCACATACGGAATGCGCTTCCAAGGTCGCCGCAGAGTAAAAGTAGCTGGCCACGCAACACCCCTGGGGCCGGCGCAAAAAAAGAGAGGTCCGGCGGCCTTTCGGGCCCTCGGCCGGCCCAATTAAGGGCCAACACCGCAGCCTCAATACAAAATGTTCCACTTTCGAGGGCAAAAGTCCAGGTGTCGGACGGCAAACCGCGGGCAAACGCAGAGAATTACGGGCCGTGCGCGGGCGGGTGCTGCATCCTGCCTGGCCCCGAAGGCTACTGGCCACGCGCGCGTGTTCCGTTGCCGCTTCGCGCGCCCCGGCTACTCGATTTCAGCCTCATTCACTAGCGCGATTAAGCGCGAGCGTTTGGCCGGCTCCATTGGGCAGAGCGGCAGCCGGAATTCCTCCGCGCAGAGCCCACGCACCGCCAACGCGGTCTTGATGGGGACCGGATTGGTGTCCGCCGTCAGCAGTGCCCTCCCCAGGCGGAACAGCCGGTCGTGGGCCTGGCGCGCCGCCGACCAATCGCCGGCCAGCACCGCCTGCGTCAAACGCGTCACCGCCCGCGGCATCAGGTTCGAAAGAACGCTGATTACCCCCACCGCGCCGAGTGCCATCAGCGGAAACGTCAGCGGGTCATCGCCCGAGAGAACGCCAATCTCGCAAGTCAGCAGCAACTCGGCCGCGTCGTCGATGCGTCCGGTCGCGTGCTTGACCGCCACAATGTTCTTGCAGCCGCTATACAGCCGGCGAATGGTTTCCAGCGATATTTCGACGCCGCAGCGCCCCGGAATGTTGTACAGCACGATCGGCAGATCGACGGCCTCGGCCACCGCCTGGAAGTGCTCGAACAGCCCCTGCTGCGACGGCCGGTTGTAATACGGACTGACGATCAGCAGCCCGTTCGCCCCACAATCCGCCAGCGCCTTGGCCAGCTCGATCGTCTTGGCCGTGCTGTTTGTTCCGGCGCCTGCCAGCACCGGCACGCGCCCCGCCGCTTGCTTCACCACGCACTCGACCACGCGCCGCTGCTCGTCCGAGCTCAGCGTGGGCGATTCGCCCGTCGTCCCGCACGGCACCAGCCCGTCGACGCCCCCTTCGAGCTGCCGCTCGACGTGTTTCTCCAGTGCCGCAAAGTCAACCGCGCCGTTGCGAAACGGCGTAATCAGCGCCGTGTACGTTCCACGGAATGGATTCATGGCCATCCTCAATCAGCCGTCCTGATTTTGACCCAGCCCTTTCGATCCCCAACCAATCTCTATTTTCAATCAGCTCGTTCGATCGCGCGCCACACGCGCAGCGCCTCACGCAGCGGCCGGGGCTCATGCGTCCGAATGTACGCCGCCCCGTGCAGAACCGCCCACAACTCCGTCGCCAGCGTTCCGGCCCCGCGCTGTGCGGCCGGCGCCCGTTGGCCGCCGCGCGCCAGCAGGTCACCGATGAATCCCTTGCGCGACGTCGACACCAGGATCGGCGTCCCAAACCGCGCCAGCCGCGGCAGCTCACGCAGCACTGCCAGGCTCGCCTGCGGATCGCGGCTCAGGAACAGCCCCATGCCGGGGTCGATAATCAGCCTTTGCCGCTCGATGCCGGCCGCTTCAAGTTCCGCCAGCCGTCGCTCAAAAAACGCCAGGATGCGGTCAACCATGCCCGCCGGACTGACGTCCGCACGCTCAGCCCGAGCGGCGGCGGCCGTGGAGTGCATCAGGATGACCCGCGCCCCGCAGTCCCGAACGGCCGCCACGGCCTCGGGATCACGCAGGGCGGTCACGTCGTTAATAAACTCGGCGCCGCCCGCCACCATGGCCCGCATGACCTGCGGCCGAAACGTATCCACCGAAATGCGGATGCCATCGGCCCTGAGCTGCTCCACGACCGGCGTGAGCCGCTCCAGTTCCTGCTGCGCCGTGACGTACTCCGCGTCGGGATTCGTGGATTGTGCGCCGATGTCGATGATGTCCGCCCCGTCCGCGATCAGTTGCCGCCCGTGCGCCACGGCATCCGCGGTGTCCAGAAAGCGGCCGCCATCCGAAAAGGAATCGCTCGTAACGTTCAGTATGCCCAGGATTTGCACGTTGTCCGCCGCCACGTCAGTTTTCTCCGGTGCCGATTCTAACCCAACGCCAGCGCGACGTCCCGGACCGGCTGCCCGAACTGAGCCCGCGTCCCGGGCTGGCCGGGCCAGGCCACCGGACCGGCCCCGGGGTGCCAATTTCGTTGCCCCCGTTGGCCCCCGGGTACTGACTGGCCGCCGGACCGCGCGACGCCAAAACCGCGCGTGGCGCCCAATTTTGCCCGGCCGGAGCCTTGGCAGGCTCTGCCCTTGCGGTATACTACGGGACTCGCCGGGTTCGCGCCGGCGTACAGGACTCAAGGAGCAGGCTTAATATGCCTACGATGAACCAGTTGGTACGGCATCCGCGCCGCACCGCGCCGAAGAAATCCAAGGTTCGCGATCTCGAGGCTTGCCCGCAACGGCGCGGGGTCTGTCTGCAGGTCAAGACCCAGACGCCCAAGAAGCCGAATTCCGCCCTGCGAAAGGTGGCCCGCGTGCGCCTCACCAACGGGCGCGAAGTGACCGCCTATATTCCGGGCGTCGATCATAACCTGCAGGAGCACTCGATCGTGCTGGTGCGCGGCGGCCGTGTCCGCGACCTGCCCGGCGTGCGCTACCACATAATTCGCGGCACGCTGGATGCGGCCGGCGTCGGCAACGACAAAGAAGGCAAGGGCCGCAACCGCGGACGCAGCAAGTACGGCGTTAAGCGCCGCAAGAAGTAACGCAGGGTCCGTCGCTCCAGTCAGCGGCGACGCGTGCCACTGCTCGCATCAGCGGTGAACGAGAGAACACGAAAGCACCGAGATTGGCTCACAGCGGGTGAAGAATGGCTTACAAGCGTTGGACGGTTTCAGAAAAGCAACTGACCGGCGACCCCCGGTTCAACAGCCGCCTGGCGGCGAAGTTCATTAACTGCATGATGTGGGACGGGCGGAAGTCCGTCTCGATGCGCGTCTTTTACGACGCCATGGACATCGTCGCCGAGCGCGTCAAGGACGTGCCGCCGATCGAAGTATTCGAAAAGGCGATTGAGAACATCAAGCCGAACATCGAAGTCCGCTCGCGGCGTGTAGGCGGCGCCAACTACCAGGTGCCGATGCAGGTCGAAGCCAAGCGCCGCCAGTCTCTGGCGATTCGCTGGGTCCTGGCCGCCACCCGCGGCAAGACTGGCAAGCCCATGGCCGATCGCCTGGCCAGCGAGCTGCTCGCCGCCTACAACGGCGAGGGTGACGCCATGAAGAAGCGTGAGGAAGTGCACCGCATGGCTGACGCGAACAAGGCCTTCGCGCACTTTGCCTGGTCCCGCCGCTAGAAGCCGAACTGACACCCGAAAATATAAACGGCCGGGCTAATCCAGCCCGGCCGCTTCCGTTTTGCGACGCGAGGGCCCGCAAGCGGCACCCTCCCTATCCAACGTTTCGCGCTACTCGACCCCCACGACCTCAATATCAAACAC
>JAGPEO010000307.1:2708-4649 GCA_018056925.1 Phycisphaerae bacterium | reverse complement strand
TTGAGAACCTGACGCAGGTTTCGTTCAAGCTGGGCGAAGCGGTCTACAAAGCCACAGGCAAAGGCCCCGAAGCAGGCGGCCCGCCTCCAGGCGCCGGCGCCGCAGCGGGCGACGCTGGCCGGCCCGGTGGAAAGGAAGAAGACGTCATCGACGCGGAGTACGAGGTTAAGGAAGGGAAGTAGCGCCGGCCCCCCGTGGCCGACGTTGGCCATGGCCGACGTTCGAAGTGGGCCGTGCCTCCGATCATTACCCGGCCCGCAAGGGCCGGGTTGTGTTTTAGCCGCCTCTCGGCGTACGCTCTCAGTGATGTTTAAAGATCGCCCACAACCGCGAATCCCAATCGACGGCGCCAAGCTCGCGGCGCTGTGCCAGCGGTGGCACATAGCCCGCCTGTCGCTCTTCGGCTCGGTGTTGCGCGACGATTTTCGTCCCGACAGCGACGTCGACGTCCTGATCCAGTTTGAACCTGGTCACACGCCGGGCTGGGAGATCGTGGACCTGCGTGAGGAACTGAGCGCACTGTTCGCGGGACACTACGTGGACATCGTCAACCCGCGCTACCTGGACCAGCGCATTCGCGAGTCCGTACTGCGATCCGCGCTCCTCCAGTACGAGGCGGCCCATGATGACGACGACACTCGGCTAGTTTGGCCATTACAGACTGCCGCCTCGCCACCCCGGCCGGTTCCGACCAGGCGCCGCTCGTCGTAGACCTGCGAATCCCACCCGCCGATTGAGTCCGGGCGTGTATGCAGAAGCGGAATAAAACGCCGCGCCCCAAGTTGGAGCAGAGCCGGGGCGTGCCGCCCCGGAATGCCGCCGGCAGCCTCGCCACCCGCGCAATCCGCTGCGCTTCTTGGCGCCCCCCTCTATCCGAGCCCGCACGGTCCGAGCCCGAAGCGCAAGCGAGCGCAACCGGTCGCCCGGGCGCGCTTCCACTAGGTAATCGCCGATCGCGCCACCCGCAGCCGCGGCCAGGCGAAACGCGCCAGCAACGCGGCCACCACGATGCCCGCCTGAATCAGCAGGATTTCTGTCCCGCTCAAGCTGGCCAGCACCGCGAAACCCGAGAACAACAGATAGCGCAGGCCGCGGCCGACGAAATAGGCCAGGCCGAAACGCCAACGCGAATAGCGGCGCAGGATCGCCAGCCAGCGAACCGCGTCAATCGGCACGGGCACGAAGCCGATTAACGCCAGCACCTGAAACGGAGCGGCGTCGAACCAGCGCACCGCCCACTCATACACGCGCGTGCGGCGCAGTTTGCCGCCAAGACCGTGGCCGAGCACGTATGAGAGCACGTGGTACTCGTTGACGTTCGCTATAGCGGTCGCTGCGGCGCCAACGACCGTTACGGCCGCAACGCGCTGCCAGGCTGAGCCAAATGCGCCGCCGTCGGGCGAAGCGGCCAGGAGAATAATCCAGGCGGTCGGCAGCGGAAGGAACAGGTTGCAGAGCGAAAGGTAAAACGCCATCAGGGACAGTGTCCACAGTCCCATTGCGCCTGGTGCGCCGAGCTCAAGCTGAAACGAACCCAGGCGGGCCAAAGCGGCCAGGCCGGCCAGCCAGGCCAGGTAAATTAAGAACCACAGGCGCAGGCCGGGGAGTTCCTGCTCACGGGCGGGACTGACACAGTCACTGGTCAGACTTGGCGGTTCGGCGCGGGAAGGACGGTCGGCGCCTACGCAGACTTCCTCACCGTCGCGCATTCCAACTTTGACCCCGTTCGCATCGCACATGCCCGCGCTTAGAGCTTGGACATGGCACCCGCCGGCCTGGCTGCCGGCGCTGGAGGCTTGGGCTTGGCGGCCGGCCGCCGGCTCGGCGGCGAGCGGGTCAGGCGCCATCGATGATCCGTCCGTCGCACATGCGCAGCACGCGGTCGGCGGCGACCGTCAGGTGCTCGTTGTGCGTGATCATGACGATAGTCTGGCCCCAGTC
>JAGPEO010000307.1:0-2608 GCA_018056925.1 Phycisphaerae bacterium | reverse complement strand
CGCCGGCTCGGCGGCGAGCGGGTCAGGCGCCATCGATGATCCGTCCGTCGCACATGCGCAGCACGCGGTCGGCGGCGACCGTCAGGTGCTCGTTGTGCGTGATCATGACGATAGTCTGGCCCCAGTCGCGGTGAAACTCGCTGAGCAAACTCAGCACGGCCTCGGCATTCGCCGAATCCAGATTGCCGGTCGGCTCGTCCGCCAGCAGCAGCGCCGGGCGGCCGACCAGGGCGCGGGCGATGGCGAAGCGCTGCTGCTGCCCCATCGAGAGTTGGGCGGGTTTTTTGTGAACCAATTCCTGCAGGCCGGTGCGGCGGATCAGCTCGGCGGCCTGGCCGTCGGGCTGGATGCCGCGCAAGTGCAACGGCAGAACCACGTTGCGGTAGGCGCTGATGGTCGGCAGCAGGTTGAACCGCTGAAACACAAAGCCGATCGCCTCGCGCCGCAAGCGCGTTCGGGCCGC
This sequence comes from Phycisphaerae bacterium, assembly GCA_018056925.1. Lineage (GTDB taxonomy): Bacteria > Planctomycetota > Phycisphaerae > UBA1845 > Fen-1342 > JAAYXS01. The sequence goes on along the minus strand of JAGPEO010000307.1, from coordinate 2,145 downwards.
GTCGGACAGGTGCCGCGTATCGACGCCGGCAATCTCCAGGCGGTCGGCCTGCGTGGGCAGCATCATCAAGCCGAGCAGGTTCAACAGCGTAGTTTTGCCGCAGCCGGACGGGCCCATAATGACCACGAACTCGCCGCGCCGGATGCGCAGGTTGATGCCGTGCAAGACCGGCTCGACCATAGCCCCGTGCGAATAGGCGTGGTGCAGGTTGCAGGCGTCGATCATCAGCTCGGGTGTCATTTGCACGTCAGCTCTAGCTCGCTCGCACAAAAGCTCTGCCGTTATTCACAAGTCAAGGCGACCGCCGGCTCCAGCCGCGCGGCGCGATACCCAGGGTACAGAGCGCTCAGGCCGCCGCCAATTACAGCCAGGCCGAGCGCCACGGCCAGCATGCTCAGCGGCAGCTCAACGGTGAGCAGCGGGCGCAGCACGTTCAGGACGTAGCGCGCCCCATATGCCAGGCCGATGCCGATCAGCGCGCCGCTGCTGGAAACGACGAGCGCCTCACTGATAGACAAACTCAGCAGGCTCAGGCGAGTCATGCCGAGCGCTTTAAGGATGCCTATCTCGCGCGTGCGCTCCAGCACCATCGTGTACATCGTCAGCAGGATAAACAGGAAACACACGACCAGGGCCAGCCCGCTCGAGGCGGTCATGTACATATTCACCTGCGCGAAGCTCTCGTGCAGCAGCTTGCCATATTCGCTCTTCAGCTCGACCCGGGCCTGCTGGCCGAGCACGCTCTGAAAGTGGTCGGCCGCCACAACCGGGTCAAGATCAGGACGCAACTTGACAAAGAACATGGTCGACCAGGGTTCGCCGCCATTGAGAATTTCGCGCAGGGTCTGGATGGGCGCGAAAACGCGGCCGGCCACGCCCGTCTCGACCACGCCGACGATCCGGAAGCCGCGGCTCATGATGCGAATTTCGTCGCCGATGCGGTACGGGCGATTCGTGCCGCTCGCGGCGTCAAACTCGCCCACGCGGCGCAGCCGGTCGTCGATAATCAACTCCAGCCCGGCCTCTAGGATCTCGGGCGGCAGTGACTCGGCCTCGACGATCTGCGTAGTCGGGCGGCGCAGCTCGGCCGTCTTCTCGGCCATGGAGAAGGCCTGGTCGAAAGCGCGGCCTTCGAGCACGCGGCGTGAGCCGAGAAACAGGCTCATTTGCCGCGGGTCGACGCCGAACACGCGTTGCTGCTGGCCGCCCATGCGCACCTGTGCGAAGAACACCGGAATGACGGCGGTGGCGAGCGGCCCGTGCTCGTCGGCCTGGCGTGCGAGCAGGCGTTCGAAAACGCCGGGGAACGGGGCCCCGTTGGTGAAGAGGATGTTCTCCTGGGCCGGCAGGACGACCAGTTGGGCGTCGACGCTCTGCATGCGCTGGTTGACCTCGGCGATGGAGCCGTTGGCCAGGCCCTTGGAGACCAGTAACAGGGCGATGCCGATGCCCACGGCGAGCACGCTGAGCGTGGTGCGCAGCTTGCGGTGCATCAGATTGGCCCAAGCAAGTCTCAGCATCGAAAAACTTTCTCCCTTCCGCTGCCCTGAAAACGGTACGGACTGCGGGGGCGTGCGTCAAACGGGCGCGGGCGGCCTGCGAAACGCCAATCGCGAGCGGCAAGGTCCGGCAGGCGAAATCCGGGGCAAGTCCGGCGGGCCACGTCCGGGTGTAAGGTCCGTAGGGCCACGTCCGAGTCAGGTCTGTCGGGCAACCGGCGGGTGCCATGCCCAAGCCGCGTGGCGGCGCGGGCATGCCCTGACCAAAGTGCCCTCCGAGCGTTCTGACAACCGGCCGCGCCCGGCACGCCCGCTGCCGCACCTCGTGAGTACCTGAACATGGGCATGCCCGCGCTTACAGCTTGGGCCGGCACCCGAGCATGGCACCCGCGCCGAGCCCCCCGCCCGCTTTTTGTGTTTAACGGATCCGCGCCCTTACCCCCCCCTTCCGCCCGGCCCGGCGCCCGCTCGCGAGTTGACTAGTGATACCTGCTTGCATATATTTTCTAGGAATGATCGAGCGGGCCGCGCGGCCCGCTCTCGGTGACCCTTGCGGAGCATGCCAGTATGACCGGATTTCAGCAGGAACTCATGACGGCCCAGGAAGCCGCCCGCTGGTTTCGCCGCTCGCCCTCCTGGCTGCGGC
>JAGPEO010000306.1 GCA_018056925.1 Phycisphaerae bacterium | reverse complement strand
AGCCGCTGGTAGTCCGACCCGTGGCAGTCGATGCAGGTCTGCTCGGACGCCGCAATCAACTCGGCACCTTTCATGTCCAGCGCCGGCCGCGTATGGCAGCCGGTGCAGTTCAAGCGCGAGCCAAACATCGCGTTCGGCATGGGCCGCCCTACCCCCACCCCACCAATGCCCATCAGCAGCTCCACCTGCTCGTGGTGGTGGTTGGGGTGGCAATGCTGGCAGTCGTCCAGGATCGGCCGCAAAAAGCCTGCGCTCGTGGCGACGTGCGTTGGGTCGATCAACTCGTGCTGAATGACGTGGTGACAATCCACGCAGCGGGCGCGCTGCGCTTTCACGTGCACGCGATGATATTCTTCCACGGTGCTCGTATCGCGCGTCGCAAACTCCGCAAGATAACGCTCTTGGTCGTGGCAGTTACTGCAATCGCGCTCCGTAACCGTGGCCTGCCCCTGGATCACGTCCAAGTGGCAACTGGCGCAATTGACGCCGCGCTCCACAATCTCGCGATGGTCCATCAAGGCCGGCCCGGCCGGCTGCGTCGTCTCCGGGAATTCCCGTTGCCACGCCGCGGTGACCGCCTGGTCGTGTACGAGAATCTTGCGCGTCGGCGGCTCGTGGCATTTCAGGCACTCGCCCGTGTCGGTGTTAAACGCCTGGTTATTGAAATGGCAAATGAAGCAAGTCTGCAGATCGGCCGGCAAGAGGTGATGCTCGCCCGAACCGTCATAGCCGTGACAAGCGGCGCAGTTAAGCCCGGCCAACTGCCGCAAACGCGTCTGCCGGTGCTCCAAACGGGCCAATTCCAGAGCATCGGCCAGAAGTTCCGGCAAGCCCTGCTCAAATTTCCCGCGCAGGTCTTTCTCCCACTGCGGGGCCGGACCAACCTGCCGGGCCACGGTCACGATCGCTTCATACTCCTCGGGCTTCGCCGCACGCCGCAGTCGCTGTCGCACCTGCTCCAACTGCGCCTGATTCTCAGCCAGCTTACTCTGCACATCGAGGTGCTTCTCGTGCACAAACGTCACGGTCGGCGTGCGCACCACCTCACTCTCCTGGCCGCCGATGATGCGCTTCTCGACCCGCGGCTCCCCGATCAGCAACGCCGTGGTCAGGTATTCGCGGTCTCCGTGACAGCTCGCCGTCAGACAGCTCGCGTCGTTCACGTGTGCCCGCGGCCGGCTGGCCCCGTACCGGCCGCTGAAGTAGCTGGCCAGTTGCGACAGCCCCTTGAACTTGGCGTGGATGGTGTGCTGCTCGCCTGGGGCGTAGTGGCACTCAACGCACCACACGCTCACCTTCTGGCTGTGAACATCCCGGCTCCAGGACCGGTAATACGGTCCCATGATGTGACACGACGCGCAGAAATCCGGCCGCGACGTGTAGTATTCGGCGCCGCCCATCCCCAGCGCCGCCAGCAAAACGAAGACCGCAGCCGCGATCGCCAGCTTGCGCCAGCGCCGCCGCCAGCGCGGCCGCTTTGCCCCGGCATCCGGCGGCCTCTCGCCCGCTTGGTTCGACCCGGACGACGGTTCCGGTCCCGCATGCTGCTCCTGGCCGTCGGGCACCGTCTCCTCCCTCCTGCTTGGAGATCACAAAGACTCGCCGCGGCCAGTGCGAGGGCCGCACGATTACTCATATAATAGCGACCCGGGCTGTACAAGAGCACCGGGTCGAGAAAGCGCCGGATCGAGAAAGAGCATGCGCCACACTAGCCGGGCTACGACGTTGAACCGCCTCGCATGCGTGTTCATCAGCCTGGCGTTTTCTGCAAGCGCTGTGGCAGGCCCGCTGCGATTCGTCGCCACACCTGGCCCGACCTTTGAATACCCGGCCGACCCGCCGATGCGCCTGCCCACCGCGGTCAGTGTCGCCCCGGATGGCGTCGTGTACGTCGCCGACGGCGTGAATGACCGCATCCTGGTCTTCGCCCCTACGGGCGAGATCCAGGAAGAAATCCACACTATCGAGCAACAGACGCTCTCTCGGCCGATTAGCCTCAAGCTGGATGCCGCCGGATCGCTATGGATCGCGGACAGCGGCAACGGCCGCATCCTCGTCCGTGCCCCGAACGGCGCCCTGGCGCGCGAAATTCTGATTAGCCAACCGCCCGGCGCGCCGCCGCCCGACATCACCGACCTGGCCCTCAGCCCGGATGGCCGTCGCCTTTGGTTGGCCGACAACCACAACCATCACCTGCTGGACGTGGACCTGCGCACCGGACTATCGCGACCGCTCGGCCGCCCCGGCGAATCGCTCGGTCAATACTTCTATCCCTTCATGCTGGCCACGAGCGCGACCGGAGACGTGCTGGTAACCGAGCCGGTCACCGGCCGTGTACAAGTCCACAACGCCGAAGGCCAGGCGGTCGGCACGCTCGGCACATTCGGCGTCGACCTTGGGCAGCTCTACCGCCCAAAGGGCGTCGCCGTAGACTCGGCCGGAAACGTGTGGGTGGCCGACAACATCATGGGGGTGGTGCAGATATTTGAGATCACCGGCACCCTGATCGATGTCCTACGCGACCCGGCGGGCGAGCCGCTCAAGCTCGAAATGCCATGCGGCATCGCGCTCGACGCCGACGACAACCTGTATGTCGCCGAGCTGACCGCGAACCGCGTGCGGAAATTCACAATCGAATCGAACCCGAAGGCCCCTGTTCGCCCGGCGGCAAGACCCGCCCGCCCCGGCCGCGCCGCGCAACCGCAGGCCTGCACTCGTTGCCACCTGGAATGGCTGGCGCCGTTCGCAAGCGGGCAAAGCACCGTATTGATGTCGCTGCCGCCGGTTACGGAAATACCACCTGCGGGGCAGGCCGAAATGTGCCTCTCCTGCCACGACGGCTCCGTGGTCGATTCGCGCCGCCGCGTCTGGCTGGAACATGGCCATAGCACCGACGTCGAGCCGCCGCCGGGAATGGACGTGCCCGCATTCCTGCCGTTGGCCGACGGCAAGATCGTCTGTCGAACGTGCCACTCGGCGCACGTTTCCGGCCAGCCCACGGGCGATATCGCGACCGCGGTCTTTTTGCGCGTGCCTAACCTCGCCAGCGAGCTGTGCGCTGCCTGTCACATTGAGAAGACGCGCGGCCGCGAAGCGGGCATGCACCCGACCGGCGGCATGCCATGGCCGGTTCCGGACGTGCTGCTGCAAGCCGGAGCCCGGGTCGGCCCAAACCCGCGCGAACTGACGTGCCAGGTCTGCCACACTCCGCACGGCGCCCCGTACGAGCGATTGCTCGTCATGGGCACCGAATCAAACCAGCTTTGCCTCTCATGCCACGAGCAGATGCGCCCGGGGATGTTTCGCGAAGGCCGCGCTGAGCACCCGCTGAGCCCGGTCGTCAACGCCGAGCAGGCCGCCGCCGTGCGCGAGATGGGCACGCAGCTCGGCCCGGACGGCCGGCTCATCTGCCTGTCCTGCCACCGGCTGCACGAAGCGGAAGGACAACGCTTCCTGCTCGCTTACGATTTGGCGGAGGGGCAGATGTGCCTGCGCTGTCATGAGGACAAGCGCGTCCTGCTCGGCTCGCCGCATGACTTGCGCCAGAACTTTCCCCAGGAGCGCAACCGCCTGGGCATGACGGCCCATAGCGGCGGCCCATGCAGCTCCTGTCACCTGTTCCACCGCTACGCCCGCGCACCCGAGGTTAGCGCGCTGGACCCCGGCGGCGGCAAGTGCATAACCTGCCATCAACCCGGCCGGGTCGCACACGCAACAGTGTTGAGCGACGTAAACCACGGCCACGTCGCGTGCGCCGAGTGCCACGATCCGCACACTGAGAAATTCACCGAGTTTTTGCGCAACACCCCCGCCCTCTTGTGTAGTTCCTGTCATCCTGAACAGAGCGGCCTGGCCGGTGGTCCGCATGATGTGACTCGCAATCCCGCCGCGTGGCCCGAAGTGGCGGTCGCGACCCACGACGTATGCCTCACCTGCCATCGCCCGCATGGCAATCAGGAGACCGGCCTGTTTCGCGCGGGCTATGCGCGCGGGCAGGATCGGCCTGACGCGGCGTGTCTGGCGTGTCACCTCGATGCGGCCCGCGGCAGCGAAAGTGCGACGGCCCTGCTACATACGCGTGATGCGAATCAAATTGCAGGCGAGATGGGCTTGCCGCTGGGCGCCGACGATGGCGAGAAGTCAATCATCTGCCGCACGTGCCATAACCCGCATGCGGCCACCGATTTTGCCCTCTTGCGCGTGCAGTCCGGCGTCAGTTCGCAACAGCTCTGTTTCCATTGCCATCGCGAGATGGCCCACATTCGGGACATCGGGCATGGGCTCCCAGAATTGCAGGGTGCGGGATTCAGCGTCCAGGTATGTGGACCCTGCCACGTCGTGCATGGCCGACATGCTTCGATTGAAGAGCCGCTCCTATGGCCTAGGGACCTGACGCCGGCGGCCGAAGTCTTGCAGGCGGCGCGTCCGGCCGACCGATACTGTCTGGCCTGTCACCGCGCGGGTGGCCCGGTCGCCCCGCCCGCCATTGCCACGCATCCCGCGACCGAAATGTACAACCCTACTGCCGCGAATGCGCCATCCTTCCTGCCGCTTTTCAACCAACAGGGCGAAATGGATGCCAATGGAACGATCGCTTGCCGCACCTGCCACCTCACGCACGGGCGTACTCATCCCATCCCGGCGCCGGCGGCGCTAGGCCCGCTTACACCGCGCGAGCTGCGCGCCCGCGAATGGCATCTGCGTTC
>JAGPEO010000305.1 GCA_018056925.1 Phycisphaerae bacterium | reverse complement strand
CGGCCGACGCCGAAAAAGTTGTCGTCCACCACGAAGATGAATTTTTCCGGGGTCCGGTTCCATTCGTCCAGGATGTCCGCGATCCGCCGGCGGCGAATGTGCGAGCCGTTGAACTGCGTCACCGAGCAATACTCGCACCCCACCGGGCAGCCACGCGACGTTTGCAACGCTGAGACGTCGTAGCGGCCATTGACCGGCCGGAGCGTCTGGCGGGCGCGCCCCAGGCCGGTGGCCTCCAAGTCCGCGAGGCGGCCCTGATAGCGCGACTGAAGGCGTCCGGCGGCCGCGTCGCGCACGATCTGCGGCCAGATTTCGTCGCACTCGCCGATGGCGACCGAATCAAAGTGCAGCGCGGCCTCATCGGGACAGGCGGAGGCATGCGGTCCGCCCAGGATCGTGGGAATCCCCTGCTTGCGCGCGGCGGCGGCGATCTCGTAAGCGCGGGTGGCGCCGCTGGTGTACGAGGTCAGGGCCACCAGGTCATAGTTGCTCCGGGTCAGGTGCGTGTCGGTGAACTGGGGGCCGAAAACCTCGTCGATCAGATGCACCTCATGGCCATCGGGCACCAGCTCCGCCAGGACCTGCAATCCGAGTTGTGGGATGTACGAGCCGACGGTGTGGTAGCCCTGTGATCGCCGAGTTATGGGGTTAACTAATGCTATGCGCACTGTAAGTCCTTTACTGGGGGGCGGCCGCTTTGAGCGCATTGTAAGGAAGCTAACCGGTTTCAGCCATCTGCGATCAGCCAAATATTCGCGGCCGTGAGTTATCGCACCCGGCCGGTTTTTGCGCTCCGACCGGACAAGTCGTGCCGCAAACTCTCCGATGAAAAAGCTGAGGTTGCATAATCGCTTCGCACACTGTGGGCGTGAGGGCGGCCATGGCGCGAGCGCACGTTGAAACCATACTCGCCCACGAGAGCGTGCCGGCGAGCCTTAAAGAGGCGATCAAGCGAACGGGGGCTTGGGCCAGCTTTCGACCATTATCGCAGGCGCTACGCGGCGGCGTCTCCCCACGGGCCGACGCAATAGTCGTGATCGTGCCGGACGACATGCGCCCCGTGGAGCATGGTCTGCGCGTGCTCTTCGACCGCTTGGCCGACTGCCCGCGCGCCGTCCTGGTGATGCAACCCGGGAGCGGAGTACCCGCCCAACTCGACCATCCGGCCACGGTGCCGGTCACCTTCGGCTCGGCCTTGGGGGCCGACGAGCTGGCCAGCCGGCTGGCAACAATGGTCGACATGCGCCCCTCACTCGATTCGCTCCATCGCAGCATGCTGGCCAACCGCCAGCAGGAAGAAAACGCCACCGCGGCCTACGAGCGCCAACTACGCCTGGCACGCCAGGTACAACAAGAGTTCATTCCCGAGAACCTGCCCAACTTCGGGCCGGTTAAGTTCTCGGCCTTGTTCCGCCCTGCGGAAGTCGTCTCGGGCGACATGTATGACATTCATCGCTTGGACGAAGAACACGTCGCCATTGCCCTCGCGGATGCCACGGGGCATGGAATACCGGCCGCCCTACTGACGGTGTTCGTCAAGCGCGCCCTGCGCGGCAAAGAGATTCACAACGGCAGTTACCGCCTGCTGCCGCCGACGGAAGTGCTGGAGCGGCTGAACGAGGAATTGCTCGAGGCCAACCTGTCTGAGTGCCGCTTTGTAGCGGCCACGTATGCGGTGCTGAACACGCGGACCATGGTGCTTGAACTGGCGCGCGGCGGAACACCGTACCCGATCCTGCGCCGTCGCGACGGCCGGCTCGAGTTGTTGCGGCCGGCCGGTAGCGTTATTGGCGTATTGCCGGGTGCGCGTTATCCGTCGCAGCAGGTCCAACTGGCCCCCGGTGACTCACTGGTGATTTGCTCGGACGGGGTGGAGAACGTGACGGCGCCGCAGATATCGGCGACGGCTCTGGCCGAAACATTCTCCCGGGCCGCGGCGGCCGTGAGAGCGGGAACCGCGCGTGAGCGGCGCCGCGCCGCCGCCTTGGTTGGGGCCGCCGCTTGTGAGGACAGCGGGTGCTTCGGTGCCGCAAGCTCAACGACCGCCGTGGCGGAAATCGCGGATGAGCCCGCGGGTTCGGGCGACGACGAAGTGCCCGGTATTGAGCGTCCCAGCCGCCGCGCATCGCGCATGGCGCCGGACGAAGCCATGCTTGCCTCCGCCTGGTGCGCGACGTTGCGAGACGAAGGCCCGCAGGCGGCGCTCGAGCAGCTCACCGTACGGTATGACTCACTGCGCCGCATGGGTTATCCGCTCGACGATCTGACCGTGCTCACCGTTCAAATACAGCCCTGAGCCGGCGTCCAGCCGGACCGTCTTCGAGCGGGGGGGTAGGCGATCTAACTAAGAGTCTGCCGCTGTAACCGGCGGTGACCGCATTTCAGAAAAGCCTTTTCAGCGGGCGGCCCGCTCTGTATCCTGTTCGGCTTACGTCATCGACCCTGGGGGCCCTGCGGCCGGCGCGTAGCCTGCCAAGCTGCGATGACGGGCTAACTGACGCGCCTGAACGAGAGAGAACCCGAACATGCAAAACATCGTTTACTTGGACAACGCTGCGACCAGCTTTCCCAAGCCCGACCAGGTGCTCACTGCCGCCCGTGATTTCTACGCCGCCTTTGGCGTCAATCCCGGCCGCACTGGCTGCGACCTATGCCTGGCCGCCGAACAAATGATTCTTCAGACGCGCAAACGCCTGAGCGCCTTTTTCAACCCCAGCGCGGTTGCCGCGGGCAAGCCGAAGGACCCCAAGCGCCTGATCTTCACGCTAAACGGCACGATGAGTTTGAACCTGATCGTCAACGGTATGGTGGGGCCGGGCGATCACGTCGTGACGACGATGGTTGAGCACAATTCGGTCATCCGGCCGGTGAACCACCGGGTGCGCGACGCCGGCGCGACCGCCACCTACGTCGTTCCCGACGGCGAGGGGTACATCGACCCGGAGGATATCCGCAAAGCCATCCGGCCCAATACCAAGTTGGTAATCGTCAATCATGCTTCAAACGTCACGGGCGTCGTGCAGGACGTGCAGGCGATCGGCAAAGTTTGCCGCGAACTCGGCGTGCCTTTGGCGGTGGATACGGCTCAGACAGCCGGTGTGCTGCCGATCGACATGACCGAGTGCAACATCAGCTTCCTGGCATTCACCGGCCACAAGGGGCTGCTGGCGCCGACCGGCACAGGCGGTATCTGCGTCGCCGATGACGCGGAAATCCGAGGGACGATATATGGCGGCACAGGCGTGCGCAGCGCCGACCCCTACCACCTCGAGGAGTACCCGTATCGACTCGAGGCCGGCACACAGAACCTGGCCGGCATCGCGGGATTGTCGGCGGGCCTGGATTGGCTCGAAGAACACGGGATGGACAAGGTCCGCCGGCATGAGATGGAGCTAATGGCCGAGTTGCAGAACGGGCTGGCAGAGATTCCCGGCGTGAAGATCTGGGGCACGAAGCGGCTCGACCGGCGTGTGGCCACGCTGTCAATCACGGTCGCCAATTACGACCCGAGCGACGTGGGCACGATCCTGGACGCCGAACACACCGTGCTGGTGCGCACGGGACTGCACTGCGCGCCGCTGATTCACGATCACATGGGCTCGTCGCCGCGCGGCACGGTACGGTTTTCCATCGGGCCTTACAACACGCGCGAGCATGTGGCGGCGGCCATCCGCGCAGTTGAACAACTAGCGTCCGACCGCCCGGCTACGACCCAGGTACAGGGCTGCAAGCTATAGCGCGCCAGTTGCCCCTGGCGCTCGTGGGCGGCCGGCGTGTCCTCAAGCGATTTCTTCCGGGACTGTGTTGAGGTTTTCTCACCGGCCTCATTGAATCTGAGCCGCTTTCGCTCATCGGCACATGGGCCGGGTTGCTCGCCGCCGGGATGTGCACGCACTAACATTGTCGTTTTCGAGGAGCACGCATGAGCGAGATTGTTCGCACGCGCTTCGCGCCGTCGCCGACCGGCTACCTGCACATCGGCGGGGCGCGAACGGCCCTTTTCAACTATCTGCTGGCCCGCCGCCTGGGTGGGAAATTCGTGCTGCGCATCGAGGACACCGACCAGACGCGCAACATCGAGGCGGCCGACCAGAAGCTGATGGAAGACCTGCGCTGGCTAGGCCTGCAATGGGATGAGGGGCCCGAGGTCGGCGGCGAGTTCGGGCCTTATCACCAGGGGCAACGCTTGGAACTCTACCGCGAGCGCGCCAAGTACCTGCTCGAGACCGGCCACGCCTACTACGCCCTCGAAACGCGCGAAGAGCTGGAGCAGATGCGGGCCGCCGCGCGCGCCCGCGGTGAAAAGGGCTTTCGCTATCCCCGCCCGCAGCGCTTCCCGACCGAGGCCGAGGCCGAACAGGCCCGCCGCGCGGGGCGCCCGGTCGTCATACGCTTCAAGATGCCCGATCGCGACTTCACGGTGCCTGATCGCATCCTGGGCGACGTGCACATCGCCGCCAGCGAGCTGAGCGACTTCGTCATCATCAAAGGCGATGGTTGGCCCACCTACCACTTCGCGGTCGTCGTTGACGACGCCGCCATGCACATCACGCACGTCCTGCGCGGCCAGGAACACCTCATGAACACGCCGAACCACATGGCCCTGCAAGAGGCGTTCGGCTATCCCGTCCCGACCTACGCCCACCTGCCCATCATCTTCAACATGAACGGCACGAAGATGAGCAAACGCGAGAAGGACAAGGTGGT
>JAGPEO010000304.1 GCA_018056925.1 Phycisphaerae bacterium | reverse complement strand
CTGATCAAGCGCCACGCGGCCGAGCTGCTGACGCGCGCCGACACGCAGCGCTTGATCGACGCGTTGAAGCAGCGCAACGCGACGGTTGTAGAGGAAGTCGTGCCGAACGTGCTCAAAGTGGGCGAAGTGCAGCGCATTCTGCAGAACTTGCTGCGCGAGCGCGTGCCGGTCCGCGACCTCGAAGCCATCCTCGAAGCGCTCGGCGATTGGGCCCCGAAGTCGAAAGACCCCGAAATTCTCACTGAATACGCGCGCAACGCCCTGGCGCGCACCATTTGCTCGCAATACAAAGACGCGCACGGCGTAATTCACTGTGTAACGCTGGATCCGGCCAGCGAGGACTATCTCGCCGCCAATATCCAGCGCGTCGACAGCGGCTCCGTCCTGCTGCTGCCGCCCGAGCGGCAATCCGAAATCGCCACTCGCACGCGCGAGGTCATCGAGGCCGCCGGACCGGCGGCGGCCGGCGCGACAATTGTGCTGTTGTGTTCACCCCAGGTGCGCGTCTGGCTGCGGCGGATTATTGAAGCCGTGCTGCCGCAGACGCCCGTTCTGGCGTTGAATGAAATTGCGCGGGGGATAGACGTTCAAGCCCACGGAGTAGTGAGCTTTGGATCACAACCTGCGGACATTCAGAGCACCGTCCATGCCTGAAGCCCTCGCGCTGGTTAAGCGCGAGCTCGGGCCCGAAGCTGTCATCCTCGGCACGCGCACCCTCCCCGCGCACGGCCTCAGCCGCCTCGTCGGGCGCGACCAGGTGGAAATAACGGCCGCCCTCGAGACCTCCCTAGCGCCGACAACGAGGACTATGCCCAAAGCGGGCACCATGCCCAAAGCGGGTGCCATGCCCAAGCCCGCGTTGCGGGCATGCCCAACCGGACCAGTCGTGGAAATGTGCGAAGGCGCCAAGACGGGACAACGGGAACCCGAAACCCAAACCCCAAAACTCGAAACTCAACTCTCTGAAGTCAAAACCAGACCGCGAACATGCCCGGCCGCCAAACCCGAAACTCTAGACTCGAGCCTCGAACCGGTCCCGCCCACCATCCCCGAAGAAGTCTACCCCTACTACGTCCGGCTCGTGCAACAGGAACTCGGCCGGGAATTGGCCCAACGCGTACTCGCGTCCGCCCTGGAACGCCTGCCGCGCGGCACGCGCCCCCATCCAACCAAACTGAACGAACTGCTGCGCGAGACGCTGACCGGCATGATCCCGACGGCCGCAGACGGCGAAGTCCCGGCGGCGCGCCGCATAGCCTTTGTCGGCCCACCGGGCGGCGGTAAGACCACGACTCTGGCGAAACTGGCCGCCCATCTGCACCTGCGTCAGAAGAAGTCAGTCGCGCTGCTCTCGTTGGACATGCACCGCCTGGCTGCGGGCGAGCAGTTGCGGCGTTACGCGGAACTGATCCAGGTCCCGATCGCCGTCGCCCAAACCCGCGAAGGGGTCGCGCAGGCGCTCCGCGATTTTCGTGATATCGACCACATCCTGATCGATACCCCGGGCGTCGGCCTGCGCGAGGAAGGCCGCTTCGCCCGAATGGCCGCCCTACTGCGCGCCACGCGCCCGGACGAAGTTCACCTCGTTCTGCCCGGCTCGACCTCGCCTGCCGTCCAACTGCGGCTTGGGCAGGCGTTCGCCCCGCTCGGCATCTCGCGCCTGGCGGTTACGCGTCTCGACGAAACCATCGGCTTCGGGGTTATTTTGACCTTGTTGGAGCAACTGCAGCTCAAGCTGTCTTATTTCTCCACCGGGCAAAATGTTCCCCAGGACTTCGAAGCAGCTTGCGGGCGCAGAGTCGCCGAGCTAATCTGCCCCCCTCAGGTTGGCGCGTGACCCAACCAGGGAGGCGAGCTCGTGGCGCGCTACCATCCAGCGCAACCAGTCTTGGTGCATGGCAAACCGCCGGCCGTTGACCGCCTGATCGGACTTTCGCCGGCCCGCCAGGGCACATTCCCTCTCCGTGATCTTCACGCGACACGAGTCCGGGTGGCGGCGCAGGCCGCCGCCGATAAACCGCTGCTCGCCGTAAGTGCTGCCCCGGTCTGTACTTGGCGACTCGCTGCGCGCCCGGCCGCCGGTCGCGCCGGCCATTCGTACGCCGTCGGCCCGGGGTCGAAACGTTCGATCAAAGCTTCGTCCAAAGCCGCATGGAAGCGGCCGATAGGAAACACGGACGTTACCACATGGAACGAAGCATCGGAGCACAAGTCGGGCTGCTGGCATTTGCGGCCGCGATAGTCGCGGGGCTGTATGTCGGCAATGCCCCCACGACCATACTGGTCCGGGCGCTGATTGTTATGCTGGCCGCCTGCGCCGCCGGTCAGGCCGTCGGGTGGGCGGTCAAACAAGTCCTGCGCGACCACTTGCAACAAAAGAAGCAGGCCATCGACCGCGAACATTATGAGGCCTTGCACGGGGCTGACGGACAATCGCCCGCCCAGCCGGTCCCGGCCGAATCACAGCCCGCCAGGGCAGGGTGAGCATTATGCCGCGAAGAATTGGCAGCAGTCGATCGCGCCGCGTCAGTCGCGAACACCGGGTGCGGACTTTCCCCAGTGATGCCGCCCTGCTCAGCGCCTGGCGCCGGTATCGGGCCACAGGCGACGAGACTCTCCGCAACCGCCTGATGGAGCACTATCTCTACCTCGTCAAATACAACGCCGAGCGCATCGGCGCCAAGCTTCCTGACGAAGTGGACGTTGACGACCTGATGAGCGCGGGCGTCTTCGGCTTGCTGGACGCCATCGACGCTTTCGATCTCGACCGCGGTGTGAAATTTGAGACGTACTGCTCGCCGCGCATCCGCGGCGCCATTCTGGACGAGCTGCGCAACATGGATTGGGTGCCGCGCCTGGTCCGCCATAGGGCTCACAAGCTGGCGGACATCACGCGTACTCTGGAAGTCGAGCTGGGCCGTCTTCCCAGCGAGGATGAAATCGCCAACCGCCTGGGCATGACCCGTCCGCAATTTGACAAGATGATGCGCGACGCCAGCACCGTGTCTCTGATTTCCATTTCCCGCAAATTCGCCAACAGCGACTCCGATCGCGACGTGTTCGAAATCGACGTGGTGCCGGACGACCAGAGCAGCGATCCCGTCATCGAGGCCCAGAAACGCGACGTGCGCGACCTCGTCACGCGCGGCCTGAACCGCGCCGAACGGCTGATCGTGGTGCTGTACTACTACGAACAAATGACCATGAAGCAGATCGGCGAAACGCTCGATCTCTCGGAATCACGCGTCAGCCAGATGCACTCCGCCATCCTGGCGCGCTTGCGAAACCGGCTTCAGGCCCGGCGCCGGGAGTTCTTCACCGAACCTGTGTAGGTGCGCCTGTGACTGCCATCCCCCCCAACTGGCTGACTTCCATCACCGGAACACAGGGGGCCCAGCACCAGTCCAGCGCTCACAACGTCAAGGAAACCGCCGACCAGGCCCGCCGCGCCGGCGCTACACCCTTCGCCGATAGCCTGCACAACGTGATCGATAATGAAGACCAAGACGGCCAGGTCTTCACGGACGCAGAAGGCACCGGCAGCCAGGGCCGCCCTTTCGCCGAAGAGCAGGAATCTGCCTCCGCCGATACGCCCGATGCGGCCGATTCCGGTTCGGACCCCGGGCACCTCGATATCGAAGCCTGAAGTCAGCCAATAACCGCCCAATCGAAACGGCATCGGGCCGGGCGGCTTCCCGCTATTAAGTGCCAAACAACGTTTCCGCTTGACCACCGCTGGTGACGCCTTTACGCTGCTTCGCGTACGTTACCCTCAGCGTTAAACGGAGGCGGATCGGTGAATCGTCGCACTTTCCTGGCGAGCGCTGTGGCAGGCGTGACCGCGTCGGCGACCCTGGCCACAGCCGGACTGCGGCAGCCGCAACCCAAACGCGGCCAGTGTTTCAAGCTCAATTACGCTCCACATTTCGGGCTTTTTCGGCACCTGGCC
The DNA here is from genome assembly GCA_018056925.1 of Phycisphaerae bacterium. Taxonomy (GTDB): domain Bacteria; phylum Planctomycetota; class Phycisphaerae; order UBA1845; family Fen-1342; genus JAAYXS01. Next base: position 767 of record JAGPEO010000304.1, on the reverse strand, counting down.
GGAGACGATTTGGTCGACCAACTGAAATTCGCGGCCGACCAGGGCTTCACGGCCTTCGAGGACAATGGAATGGCCGGCCGCCCGGTGGAAGAGCAGGAAAAGATCGCCAGTGCCATGGAGCGGCTCAACTTGATTATGGGCGTGTTTGTGGCCTGCGGCAGCTTCAACGAGCCGACGTTCGTGCGGGGCGACGCCGAAATGCGCGGCGGGCTGGTGGCGCAGATGAAGTCCGCGGTCGAGGTAGCCCGGCGCGTCAACGCCAAGTGGTGTACGGTTGTTCCGGGGTGCTTCGATCCGCGCGTGGATTGGGAATACCAGACTGTAAACGTCATCGATAATCTCAAAGCGTGCGCCGAGGTGTGCGAGCCCGCGGGTCTGGTAATGGTGCTCGAACCGCTCAATTGGCGCGATCATCCGAATTTGTTTCTCACGCGGATCAGCCAGGCTTACCGCATCTGCCGGGCCGTCAACAGTCCATCCTGCAAGATACTCGACGACCTGTATCATCAGCAGGTGACCGAGGGCAACCTCATCCCTAATCTGGATCAGGCTTGGAGCGAAATCGGTTATGTGCAGGTCGGCGACAACCCCGGTCGCTGTGAGCCCGGCACCGGGGAAATCAACTACCACAGAATCTTTCGCCATCTGCACGCCAAAGGCTTCCAAGGCGTGGTGGGAATGGAACATGGGAAGGCGACCAACAGCCGCGAAGGTGAACAAGCGGTCATTGACGCCTATCGCGCCTGCGACGACTTTGAGGCATAGTT
>JAGPEO010000303.1:2466-4735 GCA_018056925.1 Phycisphaerae bacterium | reverse complement strand
TTACGGCAACTGCCGAATCTTGATGTTCCGATACCACACCTTGTCGCCGTGGTCTTGAAGGACGATGCGACCCTTGGCGGTGCGGCCGTACTTGGGCATATCCTTGAATTTGCTGGCGGCGACGAGCTCTTGCCATTGCGGGCTGCCCAGTTCGTATTCGACGATCTTCTCGCCATTCAGCCAGTGTTCGACATGCGCGCCATTCACCAGGATGCGGACTTCGTTGAACAGTCCGACGGGCCGCGTCACGTCGCGGGTTGGGGCGTGGAGGGCGTAATTTGAGCCGGCGGAGGTCAGCGGGCTGCGCCCATCGGCGTGCTCGGCGTTGTCGAGCACCTGCATCTCGGGAGCGGTTTCCCAGGCCCAGCGCAGGCTTTCGTCGGCGCGGAAGAAAATGCCGCTGTTGCCGCCAGGGCTGATGCGCCATTCGAGCGCGAGCTCGAAATTCTCGAATTCCTCGTCAGTGACGATGTCACCGCCGCGCCCGGTGCGCACCAGGCAGCCGTCGATGACTTCCCAACCGGCGGGGAACTCGCTCTTTTTCCAGCCGTGCCAGCCGGCGGGGGTCTTGCCGTCGAACAGCAGTTTCCAGCCGGCTTGGCGTTCGGCGTCGGTGAGAATGTTCTGCGGCGCCTTGGTCGGTGGCGGTAGCACCTGGCCGGTGCGGTCCTGCGGCAGCCGGCTAAGCGTGTACCAGGCTTCGGTGCTCCAGGGGCGTTGGCCGTCTTCGGCGAAGCAGGGCGGCAGCAGGCGAATGTAAACCACGCTTGCCGGCTGCAGGCCCTCAACTTCCAAAAAGACCTTTCTGCGGTCCGGCGACACGCTTGCGGACTTGACCGGCGTAGATGAACCATCGCGCCTCGGGCCGCGTCCTTCCGCGAAAACGAAGGGCCATTGCTCGACGACGTACGAATCCGGTTCCCAGCCGCAGCGCGCGTCCAGAGGTTTGGTGAACTCGATCTCGAAGCCATTACTCATGGCGCGCACGCCGAGCATCTCGAATACTGTTCCCTCGTGCTTCGAAAACGCCGGGCCAGATGGGGCTGAGAAGCGGAAAACACATCCTTGCCGGATTTCGCCATACTCATCAACGAAAATGCGTTTCCACTCGCCCGAGTCCGACGAAACCTGTAGCTGGCTTGCCGCTTGGTCTCCGTCACGGTCGAGCGCAATCGGGTAAGTCGGCGAAACCGGGCCAACGGCGAGACAATCCGGCACCCACACTGGCGCGGGCAGTCGTACGAATTGGCCATCACGCACGGGTTCGGATCGCGTGGCTGATTGACCCGCTGCCGAGGGCGGCTGGAAAGACGGGTGCGTGCGGGCCACGGGCGTGCCGTCGCCGGGCAGCCCGCGCCGCAACGGTGGAATGATGCGCTTCTTGCCGGCGGCTGATTTGGAGACGGCGCCCGCATCGTGTGTCAGCGCGCCCGCAGGAACGGTCGCATAGTCCTCGGCGTCCGGCGGCTTCCATAGCAGCGCCAGTCGCTGACCGCCGCCTGCGTCGAAATGGCTGATGCGCAGCTTGTGCGTGCGGGCCGTTAAGTCGACGGTGCCGTCCTTGGGCTCGGGGCCGTGCAAGCCATCGTGGTCGATCACGAGGTGGTCATCTATCCAGAGCCGGGCGCCATCGTCACTGATGAGACGGAAGGCGTAATTAGCCGGGCTCGTCGTGTGGATGTAGCCCGTCACCTCTGTCAGGAATGGGCTATTCACAGCGGCGAAATCCCCGCGGTTGCTATCCAAGTCGAGCGTGCGAACGATGCGCGTCAGGTTCGGAAGCTGGCCGGCGGCGAGCTCCGGCATGAATTGCGGCGATTGTTCCAGCTCATAGAAGCTCAGCAGCAGGCCGGGCGCCCCGCGGTCGATCAGCACTTCATCCTGCGCCGGCGAGACAGAACCGACAGCGAGTACACCAATGACCAGCGACCACCCCGCCAAACGTCGCGTGCGCATGTTGGTCTTCCTTTCCGCTATTCAGCAACTTGTAGCCCTGTGCCACCGGCGCCTGGCCTATGTTTTCGGCGGCGAGACGCCGGCGGCACAATGGCCACGATGTCCGTGACGCCCAGCCGCTAGCGGTCGGCGTCGAACTTCAGGTCGGGGACTGGCTGACCGGCCGGGTCGCGAACCGCGCAGGTGAAGCCCCAGTTTCCGCCGGCCTGCACGATCTTCAGCAGCAGCGGATTCCAGCCGCGCTGCAGCCTTATCTCAACCTTGTCCTCGCCGGGCGTGACGCCGCGCGAGGCGGCATTGCTGTGTACAAGCT
>JAGPEO010000303.1:0-2366 GCA_018056925.1 Phycisphaerae bacterium | reverse complement strand
AAGCCCCAGTTTCCGCCGGCCTGCACGATCTTCAGCAGCAGCGGATTCCAGCCGCGCTGCAGCCTTATCTCAACCTTGTCCTCGCCGGGCGTGACGCCGCGCGAGGCGGCATTGCTGTGTACAAGCTGCCCGTTCAGCCAGACTTTCACGCCGTCATCGCTGCCCAGTTCCAGGCGTGCCGGCTGCTCGTTCTCCGACCAGATCGCGGTTCGGGCATAGACGCAGCAGTTACTGCACTTGCCGACCTTGTTCAGATCGAAAACCCAGGGGTTATCCGTTCGCGTCGCGGTCAGCGGCGTCCACTCGATCTCGGCCAGGCGGCCTGTCTCGGGTTCAAACTCGTGTGCGAACACATCCGCGTAAGTCTCGCCTTCGGCCAAGCACGGCACGCTTACGGCCCATACCCCAATGGTGCCGGCGTGCTCCTCTATGGCCTGCAGCGCCTGGCGCGCCTGGTTGGTGGGCCCCTCCGCGACGCCGGCAGCCACTATTCTTTCGAGCGCCGCCCGGGCCTCGTCCGGATACCACAGCGCGACGCCCCGCGCCACGCTCACGACCGCGGCGGCGGCTTCGTCGCGCAACTCGTCTTTGCGCAGCCAGTTCTGCACTTCCGTCAACGCCGCCAAATGCGGCACTTCGCCCATCGCCGCTAGAACCAGCTTCTGCTCGTCCGCGTTGCGCGCCAGTGACATGGCGTACTTCAACATCTCGAGCGTCTGCTCGGCCGGCCGCTCGCTCGGCAGACGCACCAGCCGCAGGTAGCCGCGCAGGGCCAGCGCGTGCCGAATCTCGTTCTGGCTGCCGGCAAGCTGCAAGAGGTCGTCCAGCACTTCGGCGTCCGGCCAGTCGGCTAGTGCTCGGAACGCCGCGTCAGCAGCGATATCGTCGCTCGACTGGACCGCGGCCCGAATCGCCGCCAGCGCCGCCGGCCCTTGCAGCCGGCCCAGCACGCGCAGCAGGCGGCCGGCCGCAATCCCGCTGGAGTCCTTCAGCGCCGCCAGGACCGGCCCGGCCCGCCCGTCGCGATCCTCATCGCTCTGGGCTAATTCGACGATCGCATCCTCTGCGGCTTTGGCGGCGTCCTCGTCCTTTTCTGCCGTTAGAAAGCCGACGAGTTGCGTGGTCGCCTCGGCCGTAGCCAGCCGGCCCAAGGCTTCATACGCCGCGGCGCGAACCACCGGACTGGCGTCTTCAGCCAGCGCTAGCAGACGCGGCACCGCCAGCTTGAAGTTGCGATGTGCCAGCGCTCTGATGATCTCCGCCCGGATGCCCGCCTCCTGGTCTTTGTCCAGTTCCAGCATGAGAGCCGGCTCGATGTTGAACCCGGGCAGCCGTTCCAGCGTGCCGCGGGCCGCATCGCGAACGTCGCCCTCGCCCAGGGCTGCGAGGCGCGCCAGCCGAGGGATGTCGGTCACGTCGCCCACCTTTCTGAGGGCCTTGAGGGCCGCGACCAGGACTATTTCCTCGTTGCTGTCGAGCGCCGCGAGCACGGCCAACTTGCCTTTGCTGCCGCGTTCGGCCACGACGTCGAGCAGTATGCATTGCACCTCCGTCGGGTAGGTGTTCAGCGTCATAACGATCCTGAAGAGCACGTCGTCGCCCGGTATTTCCGCCAGCAAGCGAGCGGCAACGGGGCGCAAGGCGGGCGTGGTTTCATCGGCGAGCGCACGCTGCACCAGCGGCAGGGCTTGCCGCGGGTCAACTACAACCAGAACGCGGAGCGCGGCGCCGCGCACGGCGGCCGGCAGAACCGGATCGCCCGAGATTTTCCACAACGCCGGCATCGCACCCCGCCCCTCGCCGGCTTTTGCCAGGCGATCGGCGATGCGCACGATTACGTCAGCCGCGGGCGCCCGGCGCGCCGTATCAGCGTCATCCAGCAAGGCTCCGAGAACGGCGACTTCAGAAACACCACCCAGGTCGCCTACGGCTGCGAGCGCGGCCGAAGCCACTTCGGGCTGCTCGGAGTTCACAAGGTCGAGCATGACTGCAAGCGCGACTGTCTCGCCGCGCGCCGCCAGGGCGTTGATAAGCGCCACTTGCATCTCAGGAGCAGTGGCTCTCCGCAGTGCTTCGCGCAGGGCCAAGCCCGCGGCGGGAACCGGCATGTTCTGCAAAGCGCGGCGTGCCGCCTCGCGCACTTGCGGATCGCGATCTTCGAGCAAGCCGCCAAGGTCCGGCACGCAGTCGGCTTTGCCGACCTTCTCGAGTTGTCCCACGAAAGAAATCCGCGCGCCTGGCTTGGTCTCCGGTCCCAACCGAGCAAGCATGGCCCGGCACAGCTCAGCGCGGCGGCTCTCGTTTCCGGGCGCGGCGGCGTGAGCGCAGGCGCGCTCCAATTCCCGCTGCGCTTGCTGACGCTCACC
>JAGPEO010000302.1 GCA_018056925.1 Phycisphaerae bacterium | reverse complement strand
GTTCATACAAGCACGGCGGCGCGGCATAGCACGACTGGTTAGTCTGGCGCGCGAGATTGATCCGGAATGTTTCTACGTGGTTGAGGACGTGCGCAGCGCTTCGACCGCCTACGCCAACGGCTCATCGCGTGAGCCCACGGGCTGGCGGGCGATCATTAAGAAGAAGTAGCGTCGTCGGCGGGGCGGTGTTGGGTAATCTTTAAGAAAAAGTAGCGTTGGCTGTTGGCCCGGCTTTGCGGCCGGTCACCTGGGCGTGAACCTCGAGGCAGTAGCGGTCGGTCATGCCCGCGAGGTAATCAGCCGCGACGCGCTCAGCCTCCTGTTGTTTCACGCGGGCCGCGAAACGGGGCGGCATCAAGTCGGGCTGGGCGACGAGCGCCTCGTACAGTTCCGTCACGACTTGTCTGGCGCGGGCATCTGCGGCCCGCAGGCGCTGGCTGCGGTAGACCTGTTCGAACAAGAAGCGATCGAGTTCGGCGAAATGCGCCTCCAGTTCAGCCGACAGGCGTACTTGTCCCGATTGGCGGTAATTCCGGCGGATGTCCTCGATGACCGCGGTCTGGATGCGGTCGAGGGCCGGCCGGATTTGCGCCCGTAATTCGTTCGGCGATTTGCAAGCTGGGGCGCCGGCGGCCATGGTCCATATCGACAGGCCGGCCAGTTGCGGCGGCTCGACCAGAGCGGCATAGAGCCCATCCGCCAAATCGTGCAGAGCGTACGCGATTCGGTCGGCCAGATCCACCAGGCGTCCCTCGGGTGGCGGCGGGCGGCCGTCCTGCAACGGATGGGCCGCCGGGCGGTCATATTGTGTGTCGTGCTTGGCCAGGCACTCGCGCGTTGCGCGGGTCAGGTTCAGTCCGGGGAAGGCCGGGTAGGGGTGTTCCAGGTGCTCGACGATGCGCAAGGCCTGCTGGTTGTGCTCGAAGCCGCCGTGTCGCGCCAGGCAGTCCTGCAGCGCCTTTTCGCCCGAATGCCCGAACGGGGGATGTCCCAGATCGTGCGCGAGGGCGACCACTTCGGCCAGCTCGGCGTTCAGGTTAAGTTCACCGGCCAGGCAGCGGGCCAGGTGCGCGACCTCCAGCGTGTGCGTCAGGCGTGTGCGGAAGTGGTCGTTTTCCAGCGTCAGGAAGACTTGCGTTTTCTGCTGCAGGCGGCGGAAGGCGGCGGATTGCACGACGCGCTGCCGGTCGAGCACCAGCGGCGGGAGGACGGCCTCCAGCGGCTCGGGATGGTCGCGCGACAAGTCAAGACTGGTGGTTGACATGCCGGGCTTCCTCAAGCGAACCAACAATCGTGCGCGCGGCGTTTTGCGGATCGGCCGCTTGGAGGACCGCGGCGCATACCGCGACGCAAGTTGCGCCGGCGGCGACAATGGCGCGGACGTTCTCTTGAGTTATTCCGCCAATAGCGACCAGCGGCAACTGTGTGCGGCCCGCCGCCTCGGCCAGGGTCTGCGGCCCGGCTATATGCTGCTGCGGCTTGGTACTGCTTTGATACATCGGACCCACTGCGATGTAGTCAGGCTGCTCGGCCAAGGCCGCCTCGAACTGCTCGAGCGTGTGGGTGCTCTTGCCGACTAGCGTCGCTGCGCCGGCGATGCGCCGCGCGTCGCGAACCGAAAGGTCGTCCTGGCCGACGTGGACGATATCCGCCCGCGCCAGGCGAGCGATGTCCGGGCGGTTGTTGATGGCCAAGAGGACGCCGTGCCGGGCGGTCAGCTCGCGCAGGCGGCCGGCCCGCGCCAGGAGTTCGGCGTCCGGCAAGTGCGGCTCGCGCAATTGAAGGCAGCCGGCGCCGCCCGCGATGGCGGCTTCGGCCGTTTTCAGCCAGTCGCCGCGGCAGAGACTCTCCGTAAGCAGCACATACAGCCGGACGGAGCGGAAGCGGGCCCGCAGCACGCCGCGCAGCACGATTCGCTGTTCGAGTTCGTAGCCGGCGTAGCGCAGCCTTTCGGCCGCGGCGGCCGATGGCGGCGCCGCGGAGAGCTTGGCGTATTCGCCCAGGCTGCGGGTGGCTTCCGCCAGGCGCCCGAACGCGGCTTGTACGACGGCTTCGGGCGAGTGGCGCTGTAACTCCGCGGGCGTTTTCGCGTCTCGTCCGACATCGTTGGTGATGTCGCGGGCTGCCAACCGTTCGCGCGGTCCGAATCCGGCCGCGAGGTCCCGAAGCTGGTGGCGGCAGCATTTGACGGCCGCGGCCGCGTCAGCGTCGTCCAGGGCGAAGCGTGCATAGTCCTCGATGACGCGCAGCGCTTCGCGAGCGCGATTGAGATTGACGTCCACGATGCGCAGGACAGCGGTATCCAAGCTTTCGCCCTTATGAGCCGTTAAGCACGGGCCCGGCTTCAGCGTACTCCACGAGCCGGCGGACGCAAGCGGGGCGGCACGCCCCGGCTCTGCTCTGATGTTTGGGGCTCGATCAAAACGATTTCGGGTCCTACACTCTTTGTAATGAGTGGAGATTCGCAGACACTGCACCCGCCCGGACCAGGCGGTCACATCCCGAGTGGCCGCGGAGCGCGCGAGCGCGTCCTGCCGGGCTGCTTTCCGGACGATCGTGCGCCGAAGGGCGGCGTTCCGGATGGCCGCATTCAGAATGGTCGCGCTCCGATCGGTTGCGTCCCAGATGGGCGCGTTGCCGGCGCCGGCGACGGTTATGAGCGCGGCATGCGCACTTCGTTGGCGGGGCTGCTCGTCAACGCCGCCCTGGCGATCGTTAAGTTGACCGCGGGCTTGGTCGGCCATTCGTACGCGCTCGTCGCGGACGCCGTCGAGTCCACGTCCGATGTACTCGCGTCATTGATCGTCTGGCGTGGTTTGCGTATCGCGGCCCAGCCGGCGGACGAGGAGCATCCCTACGGGCACGGGCGTGCCGAGCCCTTGGCCGCCATGGTCGTGGCGCTCATGCTCGTCGTAGCCGGCATCGGCATCGCCATCGAGGCGGTGCAGGGCATCCTCACGCGACACGCGGTGCCGGCCCCCTTCACGCTTTACGTGCTGCTGGGCGTGGTCGTCATCAAGGAGGCCATGTTTCGTTTCGTCGGCCGCGTCGGACGCGACGTGCGCAGCCGCGCCGTGGCCACCGACGCCTGGCACCATCGCGCCGATGCGATCACGTCGGCGCTGGCGGCGGTGGGTATCAGCATTGCTCTAATCGGCGGCCCCAAGTATGCCCAGGCGGACGCCATCGCGGCCCTGGGCGGCGCCGGGGTGATTCTGTTCAATGCGTACCGGCTGCTGATGCCGCCGCTGCACGAGCTGATGGACGTCGTGCCGACGGAAACGGTGGCGCGGGCCCGGGGCGTGGCCGAGCTGGTCCCGGACGTGGCGGGCGTCGAGAAAGTTCTGGCGCGCAAGGTCGGATTGCGCTACCTGGTCGACATGCACGTCGAGGTCGATCGGGAAATGTCGGTACATCACGCGCACGAAGTCGCGCACGCGGTAAAGGATGCCATCCGGCTGGCAATGCCGGAGGTCGAAAACGTCCTGGTGCATATCGAACCTTACAACGCCGAGCACACGCGGCAGCCGCCGGAACCATCGGCCAGCTCACCACCGGCAGGGCCATCGCCGGCAAGCTCATCGCCGACGGGCGCTTAGGCGTCGTAAGCGGTGCGCGCGCCCTGACGAACGCTGCGTTCGTCCAACAGCCTCAGCACCGGGTTCAGGAGCCGGCCATTCGTCCCGACCACCGCCGGCGCGGTATGCGTCTGCCGGCCGGTCCAATCGGTGAACGTACCGCCGGCCTCGGTCACGATGGGCAGCAGGGCGGCGTTGTCCCAGATTTGCATAACTGGATCCACGACGATGTCGACGCGCCCGGTCGCCAGGCAGGCGTAGCCGTAGGCGTCCGCCCAGCCGCGATCCGTGAGACATGCGGTCTGCAGCCGGGCCAGAGCCGCGGTCGTGCCGCTCTGCTCGAAAAGCTTGGTGCTGGTGACGGACAGGCGTGCCGCGGCGAGGTCGCTCACATCAGACACCCGCGCCCGCCGGCCGTTGCACCAGCAGCCCAGCCCGCGCGCCGCATAGAGCGTTTCGTGCAGGGCGGGGAAGTGCATGACGCCGGCCAGCATCTCGCCGCGCCACTCGAAGCCCACCAGCACGCTGTAGAGCGGGACGCCGCTGAGGAATGAGAAGGTGCCGTCAATCGGGTCCAGTATCCATCGCCCCGCAGCGCCGCCGGGCTGCTCTCCGAACTCCTCGCCCAATATGCCGTGCTCGGGAAAGGCCGCCTGGATGCGGGCGCGTAAGAGCTGCTCGGCGCCGCGGTCGGCCGCCGTTACGGGCGAGCGGTCGGCCTTGAGTTCGAACGGCGTGTTCGCGTTGAAGTAACCGAGCGTCACCGCTCCGGCGAGCTGGGCTGCCTCAACGGCGAACTCGAGCACTTCGTGCAGGTTTGGCTCGTCCATTTTTCCAGCCCTCCATCAACAGCCACGGCGATCTGCGCGGCTGCGCCGGTTTCCGTCTCGAACGCGGACCGGCGGTTTGCCAGCTTCTTCAGAACGGCACGGAACCAGGCCGCGCCCCGCGGCAAATATCGTAAGCGAACTACGCTGAAAACGCCCCATGCCAGAAAAGCGACCGCTCCGGCCGTCTTCAGCCACTCCGGCAGCAGCGACTGCTCGCCGAGGTTGGCGGTCAGCGCGCGGGCCGATCCGCCCGCAGCCAGGTCGACCAGTGCGCCCGCGGCCAGCGCAACGACCACGATGGAGGCCAAGTAAATGGCGACTGCCTGCCGGCCAAACTGCCGCGCCA
>JAGPEO010000021.1 GCA_018056925.1 Phycisphaerae bacterium | reverse complement strand
AGCCGTTTGCTGAACGTGCCGACATACAGGACGTCGGCGTCGAGCGCCCGCAGGGCTGGGATGCGCGGGCCGCCTTGCAGATCTAAATCAGCGCCGTAGTCGTCTTCTATGAGCGGAATTCCGAATTCGTGCGACCAGGCCACGAGCTGCTTGCGACGCGCCAGGCTGACGCTCGCGCCAGTCGGGTTGCCGCAATTCGGCATCAGGTAGAACGCCTTGGCCCCGTTTCGCCCCAGGCGCCGCAGGACTTCCATGTCGGGCCCCTCGGCATCGCCTGACACGCCCACAATCGTCGCGCCAGCCGCCGCAAAGGCCGTCAATACGCCGGTGTACGTGTACTCCTCGGCCAGCAGGACATCGCCCGGGTTGATCAGGGCCCGCGCGAAAAGGTCCAGGGCTTGCTGGCTGCCGCTGGTTATCAGCAGGTCGTCGGGGCCGACCGGAACGCCGGCCGCACGCAACAGCCCGGCAATCGCCTCCCGCAACCGCGGTATTCCGTAACGCGGGGCGAAGCTCAGCGACTCGGCCGGGCAAGTACGCAGCACGTGATCCAGGCAGCGGCGCAGGGCGTTTGCCGGCAGCAGGTCGGCGGACGGATACAAGCTCGTCAGATTGACGAGATCCGTGCGCTGCACGCTGTGAACCATGCGGTCGAGGCGCGCCAGCGGCTCGGCATCTGCGGCGCGCGATAACAGCGCGTTCCACGGCAAAGTCGGTAGCGGCTCCGCCGCAGGGGCTGCGGAGCCGGGTTGCGCGGCGACAAAGGTGCCGCGTCCGACAACGGAGTAGACGAATCCGGATTGCTCCAGCGCGTCGAAGGCCCGTGCGACGGTATTACGATGAGTGGCCAACTCACGCGCCAGGTTACGCGAGGGTGGCAGACGGTGGCCGGTGGGATACTCGCCGGCGCGGATTCGGCTTACGAGTTCGTCGTAAATTTGCTTATAAAGCGGCTCATTGCGCCGCGGGTCGATATGAATTCCGGTTCTTTGGCTCATTGGGCCGGCCGTCCATTTGGCCACTGCCTACACCCTAAAAGTATGGCACCAAGCGGCGGACAATGCAAGCAAAATGCTCGATTTTCTGTGGACAATTAGGCCAATAGCAGAGCCGAAAAGCCGCCCCGGCGACCGGCCCCATAAAAACGGAATTTGTGCGGCCGGGGCGCGTTCCTGGGTGAACGGCGTCCGAGCCGCGGCGACTGGTAACGGCAAGCGGCAACGGCATGCCCGCGCCCCGCCGTCGCGGGGCTCGGGCATGGCACCCGCGCTGGCCGGCGTCGTTTTGCCGCCGCTTACCCGCGAGCCGGCCTTCAAGTCCCAACCATGCGCAAAAGCAGCTCAGTACATGAGATCAGATCGAGCTGATTGTGGTGCAGCACAGGCTGAAGCGGGGCCGCGTTCCCGGTGCGCAGGAAATGGTGGAACAGGTCTGGGATGTCCCAACCGTCCACGTCTCCGATGCGCTTCCAGCCCAGGATTTGCTGTTCCAGCGTCCTGAGCCGGCAGTTCGGCAGTTCGCCCTTCCAGCGCCGCCGCGCATGATGCAGCAAGTCGAAGTGGTTCTCCGGCAGGCGCAGCGGCACGCGATGGAGCGCCGCACGATCCGACAGAAACGGCCCGTCAAAACTCTTTCCGTTGAACGTGACCCACGTATTGCGCTCCGGGCCGAGGCGCGCCAGGGCATGCAGCAGGGCGGCTTCCTCAGCGTAATCGCGGGCCAGCCACTGGATGACGCAAAGCGGCCGGCGCTCGAGCGGAATCAAGCCGACCAGGAAGATTTCGGTGCCCGCGAAGCCGCCGGTTTCAATGTCGATGACGACCGCCGCATGGGGGGCTATGTCACCCAGCGACTGACTGGCGGGAGCAGTAGCGAAGGCAGCCAAGCGCTCCGGGATCGCAAAACCGTGCCGGGCGCAAGCATCCTCCAGCGGCGTCTCGATTTGCCAGCACGCGACGCCTTCGCAACACAACTCGCAGCCGCCCACGACGTCGTGCAGCCTGGCCGGAGCAGCCAACGGTGCTGCGGGCGCGGCATACCCCCGGCCAATGGTCTTCAGTTCGTCGAGTTTGCGGCGGAGTTCGTCCATCCCTGGATCATACCGAAGCGGGCAATCCACGGCAGCCTGCCGCGCCGCCCCGTCTCCGTTCCGGCGTCCGCACGAACATGCGCACGCTTGTGCCGTCTCAGGGGGCGCTCGCCTTCGGGCGTGGACCCTGCTTTCCGAAGGGCACCGTCAGGCGGATATAGCCGTCGCGTGCGTCGCCTTCGACTGCGTAACCACAATTGTGGAACAATCGCAGCACGCTTTGGTCCGACTCGACGACATCCGCCGTGAAGCCGGCGATGCCGCGGGCTCGCGCGACTTCGACCAGCTTCTCGAGCAAGGCACGCCCGATGCCGCGGTTCTGCCAGTCGGCCCGGACGACAAACAAGGCGTGGGCGAAGTTGGTGTGGATGTCCTTGCGATAGTGCGCGATGCCCAGGACTTTCTCGTTTCCACCGGCCCCGGTCAACGCCACCAGGCACATGTCGGTGTCGTAGTCGATGGTCAGGGCTTCCGCGCGCTCCTCGGCCGGCATCTCGACCAGCGTCCAGAGGTACGGATAGCGGCTGATGTCAACGGCCAGCTCATAGAACATGGAGCGCAGCAGCGCCAGATCCGTCAGCTTCATGGGCCGCATGAAGATGCGCGTCTGGTCCTTGAGGCGCACCCAGAATTCCAACTGTTCGGTCTGGACCAGCGATTCGAGCGTCAGCTCAATCGTCTCGGGCCCGATCAGCTTGCGCTGCTTGGCCTCCGCCAGCAGCCAGGGGCGGAATTTCGGCTCGGCAATCTGGATGAGCGCCAGGGCGCGCTCGCGAATGCTCTTGCCGTGCAGGTAAGCCACGCCGTGCTCGGTGACGATGTAGTGCACGTCGCCGCGGCTGGTGACCACGCCCGCGCCCGGCTTAAGGGTCGGCACGATACGCGAAATAATGCCGTCGGCCGTGGTCGAGGGCAGGGCGATGATGGGCTTGCCGCCTTTCGAGCGGGCGGCGCCGCGCACGAAATCAACCTGTCCGCCAATGCCGCTGTAGAAGAGCACGCCGAGCGAGTCCGCGCAGACCTGCCCCGTCAGGTCGACCTCGATCGCGGAGTTGATGGAAACCATCTTGTCGTTCTGCGCGATGACGAAGGGGTCGTTGGTGTACTCGGTCGGGTGGCACTCGACGCTTGGATTGTTGTGGATGAAATCATACAGCTTCTGCGTGCCCATGCAGAAGCTCATCACGATCTTGCCGCGCTGAATGTTCTTGGCGGCGTTGGTGATGACGCCTTTTTCGATCAGCGGGATGATTCCATCGCTGAACATCTCGGTGTGGATGCCCAGGTCCTTAAAGTCGCCCAGGTAATGCAGCACGGCGTCCGGAATGGCGCCGATCCCGAGCTGCAGCGTCGAACCGTCCTCGATCAAGTTGGCAATGTGCCGCCCGATGCGTTGCGAAATCTCGTCCAGCTTGGCCTGCGGCGCTTCCAGCACCGGGCGATCGCTGGGAACCGCCAGATCAATGTCGCGCATGTGAATGAAGCAGTCTCCCAGCACGCGCGGCATCTGCATGTTCACTTCCGCGATGACCAGGCGGGCCGTCTCCGCCGCGGCCCGCCCAATGTCGCAGGACACGCCATAGCTGCAGTAGCCATGGCTGTCGGGCGGGGAGACCGAGATCATGGCGACGTCGATCGGCACGCGCCCGGTGCGGAACAGGGCCGGAATCTCCGAGAGAAAGATGGGTGTGTAGTCGGCCCGCCCCGCCTGGACCGCCTCGCGCACGTTCGCCCCAATGAAATAGGCATTCGTGCGGAAACGCTGGCCCAGTCGCGGCTGGGCATAGGCCGCCACCCCCAGCGTCAAAATGTGGACAATTTCCGTGTCCAGCAAATCCTCACGCGCCGAGAGCGCCTCAACCAGCGTCTGCGGCTCTCCCGCGTTGGACCCGATGTAGACACGCTGGCCCGGTTGCACGCACGCGACCGCCTGTGCCGCCGTGCGAATCTTCTCGGGGTAACGCTTCTCCCAGCCGGCCAGTTCCGCGTTGCGCCTATGACCTCCGTTGGAAGGACCCGGATGGATTTCGCCGGCCGAAACATTAACCACCGCAGCCGGGGCCGCAGTTCCTTTTTGTTTGCCGCGAGTGCGCATCGCTTTTTTCATGTCACTTCCGTGCGGGTATTAGACTTTGCGTTCCTTGGTCTCCGGGAGCGTCATGGAAACCTTGACCACGTCGCCTTCCTTGGAAGTTTCGATGTTCAGGCCGGAACGGTGGAAAATCTTGAGCATGCCCGAATTCTCGACCAGCACATAGGCATGGAAGAACCGGATTCCCTTGCTCTTGGCAATCTCGACCAGCCGCTCGAAGAGATACGTCCCCAAACCGTGCCGCTGGAAATCGTCCGAAACCGTGAAGGCAACCTCGGCGCTTTGCTTGGCGGCGTCGGTCATGTAACGCCCGACCCCGATCACCCGTTCGTTGCCCGGCGTGCCGGTCAGCGCGATCAAGGCCATCTCCGTGTCGTAGTCAACGTTGCAGAACACCTGCAACTTGTTGTGCGGCATGGCTTTGACCGAGGCGTGATAGCGCAAGTAGATGGTCTGCTCGCTGAACTCGTAGAACATGTCCCGCATCAGCGGCTCGTCGTCCGGGCGAATCGGCCGCACGAAGGCTTCCTGGCCGTTGCGCAGCTTGAAGGTGGTTTCATATTCAGCCGGATACGGCGCCCGCGGCGGCGGCATGATCTGGTTGGGGTACACGATCCGCCGGCGCTTGGCGGCCAGCAGCAGCTCTGAACGGAAATCCGGGTGCGCGATGCTGATCAGCGACATGGCCCGCTCGCGGATGGTTTTGCCGTGCAGATAGGCACTACCATATTCGGTCACTACGTAGTGTACATCGCCGCGCGTCGTAATGACTCCGGCGCCCGGCTGGAGCGTGGCGACGATGCGCGATTTCAAGCCTTCGGGCGTCATGGCCGTGCTCGGCACCGCGATTACCGGCTTGCCGTTCTTGGCCAAAGCGGCGCCGCGCATAAAGTCGGCATGCCCGCCCAAACCGCTGTACAGCATCTGGCCGAGCGAGTCGGCCACAACCTGACCGGTTAAATCAACTTCCAAGGCTGAGTTGATGGCCACCATGTTGTCGTGCTGGGCGATCACGAACGGGCTGTTCGTGTACTCCGACGGGTGCATTTCGATCTGCGGGTTGTTGTCCAGGAAGTCGAACAACGCCTGGCTGCCCGCCGCGAAGCTGCCGACGATTTTGCCCCTATGCAGAGTCTTGTGCTTGCCGGTAATTACGCCCGCCTCAACCAGCTTCAGCACCCCGTCGGAGAACATCTCGGTGTGAATGCCCAGATCGTGCTTGTTCGTCAGCAAGCCCAGCACGGCATCCGGGACGCGCCCGATCCCCAACTGCAAGGTAGAGCCGTCCGTGATCAGCCGTGCCAGGTTCGCCGCCAGTTGCCGCGTCACTTCGTCCGGCTCGCCGCCGCCCACCGGCCACTCGAGCAGCGGTTCGTCATGCGGTACCAGAAAGTCGAGCTGATCGATGTGGACAAACGAATCGCCCAGCGTGCGCGGCATTCGGCGGTTGACCTGGGCCACCACGATCTTGGCTGATTCAACCGCGGCCTTACCGATGTCCACCGCCACGCCCAGACTGAAGTGGCCGTGCTCGTCCGGCGGGCTGACCGTGACCAGCGCCACATCGATGCCCAGGCGATGCGAGCGGAACAGGCCGGGGACCTGCGAGAGGAACACCGGCGTGTAATCGGCCCGTGCTTCGTTCACCGCTTCGCGCACGCTATTGCCTATAAAGAAGGCGTTGGCGCGGAAGTTGGTGGCAAAACGCGGATCGGTGTAGGGCGCAACGCCCAGCGTGAGCACGTGCACGATCTCGGTGTCCGTGAGCTGGTCGCCCATCTTGCCCATCACTCGCACCAGTTCCTGCGGCTCACCGCATGCGGAACCGATGTATACCCGATCCCCGGGGCGAATCTTGCCGATCGCCTCTTCAGCAGTGACGATTTTGTGCGCGTAGCGTTGGGTCCAGTCTTTTGGCATCAGCGTCTCCCAGGGAGTGCAAGGCCCCGCCGGGCGTCTTCAGTAGAGCAAGCTCTGCCTCGCGTCCTTACCTCACGCAAACCGGAGGTTGCACTCCCATGCGTATTTACTTGCCGTTTCCGTTCGGTTCAACATCCGGGCTCAGAATAATGCGCGCATCGGCCGCCATCGCACCTTCGCCGCGGGCATAAACCATCAACGGGTTGATATCCAATTCCTTGATGTTCGGGTTCTCCGTCACGAGCTGCGACAGGCGCAGCAGGCACTCAGCCACGGCCTTGACATCCGACGGCTTCTCGCCGCGCACGCCCTCCAGCAGCCGGTACGAACGGATGCTGCGGATCATCTCCGGCGGCACGTCCTGGCGCAAGGGCGCCAGGCGGAACGAAACGTCACGCAGCGCCTCGGTGTAGATGCCGCCTAAGCCGAACATGAGCAGCGGTCCGAAACGCGGATCGCGCGTCATGCCCAAAATGATTTCCTTGCCTTTCGGCAACATCTTCTGCACCAGCACGCCCCAGATTTCAACGTCCGGCTTCATCTTGCTGCGGACCGTTTCGATCATCTGGGTGTACGCGGCCTGGACTTCCGCCTCGTCCTTGAGGTTCAAACGCACGCCGCCCACGTCGGTCTTGTGCAGAATCTTGGGCCCGGAAATCTTCAGTACCACCGGGAAGCCCATCGCCTTGGCCGCCGCGGCGGCTTCCTCCGGGCTGCGAGCCAACTGATAGGGCACGACCGGGAAACCGTAATGCTTCAATACCTCCAGTGCCTTGTACTCCACAAGCTGCAACCGCCCGCCCGCGGCCTCTTCCGCCATGAGCCGCGCCGCGCCCGCCTGGTCAACCTCGAAATGCTGGTAGCCCAACGTCTTGGACCGCGTCCACTCGGCGAAGCGGCACTTGGCGGCCATCGAGCGCATCGCGTCTTCAGGGAACGCGTACGTCGGGACGCCGTTCTGCTGCAGCAGTTGCACGCCGGCCCCCACGTCCACCAGGCCCATCAGCGAGCCCACGATCGGCTTGCCGCAATAGCTCTTTGATTCGCGGATGACATCGGCAATGGCCGTAACGTCGGTCATGGTCTGAGGCGTAACGACGACCAGCACCTGGTCCACGCCCTCGTCAGCCGTGACCGCGTCCAGAGCCGTGCGATACCGGTCCTGCTTGGCGTCTCCGATGACGTCGACCGGGTTCTTGATGTTGGCTGTGGGTGGCATCTGGTAACGCAGCGACTTGAGCGTGTACTCCTGGAACCGCGCGAGCTGCATGCCGTTACGAATACAGGCATCGGTCGCCATGATTCCCGGCCCGCCGGCATTGGTGATAATCGCCGTGCGGCGCCCGGCCGGCAGTATCGGATCCGCGAAAATCTCGGCGTAGTCGAACAGCTCCTTCACGGATTCCACCCGCAGCACGCCGGCCTGGGTCATAATCGCGTCATAAACCTCATCCGATCCGGCCAGCGAGCCGGTGTGCGAAGCCGCGGCTGCCGCACCTTCCGAAGTCCGCCCGGTTTTGATCGCCAGAATCGGCTTGGGATTGCGGCCATGCGTAATTTCGTAGCAGGTTTCGACGAAGGCCTGCCCGCTGCTCAGCTCCTCGACGTACATCAGGATGACGCGCGTGTACGGATCCCGGGCCAGCGACCGCAGCAGATCCAACTCGCTCACGGCCGCCTTGTTCCCGAAGCTGATGAAGCGCGAAAAGCCCATGCCGATGCCCTTGGCGTAGTCGAGCAGGGCTGTGCACAGCGCGCCGCTTTGCGAGATCAGCCCGAGCGCCCCGGCCTTCGGCATGCCGCGCCCGAACGTCGCGTTCATCCGCACCGTCGGGTCGGTGTTGATGACTCCCAGGCAGTTGGGGCCCACAATCGTCAGGCCGCGCTCCCGGGCCACCGCCTTCAACGAGTCTTCGCGTTCCTTGCCTTCGCCCCCGACTTCCTTGAACCCCGCGGTGATGACCACAAAGTGCCGCGTGCCGTGGTCGGCCGCCTCGATGACGGTCGGCTCGACAAGATGCGGCTGGACCGCCAGCACGACCAGGTCTACCTGGTCGTCGATGGCTTTGACGCGCGGCGCGCAGCGCACCCCCAGAATGCTCTTGGCTTTCGGGTTGACCGGGTAAACGACCCCCGTATAGCCGCCGTGGATCAGGTTGTGCATCACCGCGTGGCCGACCGAGCCCGGCGTACGGGACGCGCCGACGAGCGCCACAGACTGCGGGCAGAACAGCGGCTCCAAGTCCGGCGTACTAGGTTGGGTAACTGGTTGGGTAACTGGCATCTCAACGGCACTTCGCGTCATAGCACCCAGGCTCCTGCGAGAAATTTCAGCACTCTTCCCTTTCGCGCCCTGTCGGTCAGGCGCTGACGGTTCGGCAACGGTCTGGCTTTCGCGGAATCGTTCGCCCCGGCTCATTTTCGCCTTTTTCCTCAAGCTCGTCACGTAAGCGCCCCCGCGGTTTGCGGAGCCACCCAAGCCGCTCGCCGAGAGGGACCAATCCGTTGGTACGCAGGCGGCGGTCCGCGGACGGCTGCTCACCGCGCCTGCTCAGAACCGGCAACTGCCGTGCCACCGCTTTGTTCATTATTTGAGTGATCACCTGAACGACCGGTAACTTTAGATGATAGCCGTAAACTCGCTGGCGACAGGTACTTAAATCCGTTAGCGGCGCACGCCCGGACGCCCACCCGGCCTGACTACACCTGCGGGAACGCCCCCTGTTCGCGTTCTGCCCCTATCAGGGCTGGCCGCCGCGATCCTTAACGCCAGGCGGGTCACTCCCCTTGAGGCCGGGAGATGGTCGCGGCCTCGACGCCGGCCGGCTGCGTCATCGGCATAGACGCCGGCGCCGGCTGCGTCATCGGCGGCATCCCGGCCGGTTTGTCGCTCGTGGGCTTCGGCGGCGGCTGAATGCCGTAGATGATGATGTCCCCGGCATTACAGTCGCTCGGGTCGAAGGCCAGGGCGGGCTCCCGCGTACCCGAATACGCCACGGTCACGATCCGGTCGTTCGGCCGGCGGCAGCGGAGTTTCTGAGCGGTGCCGCCATCCCGGATGACGTGAAACCCTCCGACGATCAACATCACCCGGTGCCGCGGTAGGCAGGCCCGCGCTTCTGCCACCGAACTCGCCATGGCCTCATCCCAAAGGAGTTGAGCCCGGTAAAACGCTTCCGGATCGGCCATCGGCTGAGGCATAGTCTCCGCCGGCTGCGAAGCGGGCGACGCATCTCCCGCCCCCGGCTCTGTTGGCGCTTCCGGCGAGGTTACAGGCGTCCCGGGGCTGGCCGGCTGCGTCACCGGCTGACTCGCGGCCGCCTCGAACTCCTCGAGCACGCGACTGATCTCCGCGGCGGCCTCAGCCAAACGATCCAGGCTGGCGCCCAGTTCGGCGAGCAGCGCAACTTCTTCGGCCGAGCTCGCCGCGACACCCGTGCTTGCGTCAACGGCCGCGTCGACGGGCGCGCTCGCGTCAACGGGAGCGCTCGTGGCGTCAGGCTGCGTCGGAGCAGATTGAGCAGAGCCGGGGCGTGCCGCCCCGGTGCTATGGGGTGCGCCTGCCATG
Organism: Phycisphaerae bacterium; assembly: GCA_018056925.1. Classification (GTDB taxonomy): domain Bacteria; phylum Planctomycetota; class Phycisphaerae; order UBA1845; family Fen-1342; genus JAAYXS01. Next base: position 11,584 of record JAGPEO010000021.1, on the reverse strand, counting down.
CCGGGCGCATTCGGAGAAGCGGGCGGCATGCCCGGAGGAATCGATGGGGCCGGCATCCCAGGCGCGCCGCCCGGCGTGGCTTCGTCATGGTGCGTCATCGTCTCGATGAAGCGCTCATGGTACTCTCCGCCCAGGTACTCATTTTCAGGCGGTAGCCACTGCTGATCGGACGAATCCAAACCGGCGCGGAACTCGGCGTATTCAAGGTCCGACTGGCGATATTCGCGTACCAGCCGGCGCGGAGCATTGGCCGCGATCACGGGAATGCAGGCCGCGCGGCACATTTCAATCAGCGGCCGATGCGCCAGCACATAAGCGCGGCCCTGGCGCGTGGCTTTGCGAAAGGCAGGTTCGTCAAGCTGCCCTTCGAGGTACTGGTCCAGGCAAGCCTGCGTATCGCGCTCGAAAAACTCCATCGCCAGGGCGACCGGCCGCGCCCGCGCGGCCAGTGCGGCCAGGAGCTGCGCTTCGATCTGATTGCACACGGCGTCCGAGTGCTCTTCGCCGAAGAGGATGACATCCGCGGTCGCGCAGCGCCGCACCACGTCATCAAACGTGAGCGGTTGGCCACTTCGGCCGTCGTAAGCGCAGAACTGACCGAAAAGCGCGGCATTGCCGCCGGTCGTCCTGTCCAGGTCCAGGCGAGAAGCCTGCGTGCAGCCCACCAGTCCCACCTGGCAGAGCAGCATTGCAACCGCGGCCGCAACAATCCCGGCCCGCAGCGCCGGCGGCGAAACAGTCTTTGCATTCATGGCGCAACGGGTCGGCAACAAGCGCTTCAGCATGCCGTCATCCTCCGGCACTAGAACTCAAAACGCGAAATTTGAAACTGCTCAGCATTATCAGGTGCTGCGCCGCCGCGCCGTCCTGCCGCTTCGCATCAGCCCAATGAGCGTCAAGCCGATTAAGGCGCCGGAAATACCGGAACACAATGCTGACTGCGGCGCCTCCTGTCCGGATGACGCGTCGTCCGTCTCGTCCGCCTCGAATACGGCCGTGGCGTACCGCTCACCATCCATGAGAATGGAGCTGCCGGCATTCTCGCCCGCAGCGTCTCCGCGCCAGCCGGCAAAGTGCCAGCCAGGCTCCGGCGTGGCCGTTAGTTGCACTGTACTCCCGCAATCGTATATGCCGCCCTCCGGACTGAGCGCCACCCGGCCCGCGCCCTCCACTGAGACTTCGAGCACGTGCTTATCGATTGCGAACACAGCCGTAACTGTCTTGTTCCCGTACATCGTGACAGTGGCAACGCCCGAACTGTCGGCCACCGGCCCCTCCCAGCCAACAAAATGCCAGCACGGCGCCGGCGTGGCGCTTAGCTCTACCACTGCCCCGCAATCGTAGATATCAAGAGCAGGAGCCGCCTCGACCGCACCCTCGCCCTCTACGCGCAACTTCAGGATATTTGCACACGGCGCGTGCGGACACTGCGCCGCCGCGCAGGAGATGTCATCACCTTGGTAGACGCCGCCGGCCGCAACGCAGTAGTCCTCCGTTCCCACCTGGCAACCACGATCAGTCAAGCAGCATGCGCCCATGCGCTCGCTACACGGGTCCGGCTCGCAGCTCGAACCGTGATTGCGATAGACCCCGCCCTCCGCCGCGCATTCGGCCTTCGTCATCACCTGGCAGATGCCGCCGGGCAAGCAGCATGCGCCTGTGGGTGGTGGGCAGTGTGCCTCGGCGCAATCCGCCCACTCGAAATGCCAGACCCCGTCGCATTCGGCTTCAATCATTTTGGCGCATGAGCCGTTTGAGAAGCAGCAAACGCCCTGGCAATTGAGATCGAATACATACGCTGAACCGGCATCAGTGTTTTCGGCGTGGTCGGTGCAGGGCGCCCCGATTACCGCCGTGTTGCCGGAGAGCGCAACAGAGTTGCCGAAGTAGTCGCCCGCCGCGGTGTTGGAACCGGTCAGCTCGGCTTGCTCGGTCCAATCGTCGTCCGCGCGCACGAAAACGTAGGCCGATCCGGCGTCTGTTGCTCCGGAGTCACCGCCTAACCACGCTCCCACCACCGCCGAATCACCGGAGACCGCCACGCTGACGCCGAATTCGTCGCCGGTCGCGGCGTCCGAGGCGGTCAGTTTGGCCTGCTGTAACCACGCGCTTTCGGAGCGGACAAAAACGTAGGCCGACCCGGCATCTGTCAATCCGCCGTGGTCGTCGTAGATCGCCCCGACCAGTGCGGTGTCGCTGGAGACGGCCACGGAGCTGCCGAACTGATCGCACGCCTCGGCGTCGGACGCGGTCAACTTGGCTTGCTGCGTCCAGACTTCGTCAGTTCGGACGAAAACGTAGGCCGATCCGGTATCTATTGCTGCGCCGTCGTCCAACCACGCCCCGACCACCGCCGTGTCGCCCGAGACAGCCACGCAGACGCCGAATTCGTCGTAAGGCGCCGCGTCTGCAGCGGTAAGCTTGGCCTGTTGGATCCACGTCTCGCCCGAGCGCACGAAAACGTACGCCGAACCGGCACTGTTGCCTCCGGCGTGGTCGTCGCCATACGCCCCGATCACGGCTGTATCGCCCGAAACGGCCACGGAGTAGCCAAATATGTCAAAGTCCGCAGCGTCGGAAGCGGTCAGCTTGGCCTGCTGGAACCAGAATCCGTGTGACCGGGTAAAGACGTACGCTGCGCCGGCATCAGTTCCTCCCTCGTGGTCGTTCCAGGGCGCCCCGATCACCGCCGTATCGCCGGAGATGGCCACCGACAGCCCGAAATAATCGTCGGTCGCGGCATCGGAAGCGGTCAGCCTGGCCTGCTGCTTCCAGACTCCATCCGAGCGGACGAACACGTAGGCCGATCCCGCGCCGTTTCCCGCGGCGTGGTCATCGGACCAGGCCCCGACCACCGCCGTGTCACCGGAGATGGCCACCGAATAACCGAAATGGTCGTACGCTGCGGCGTCGGAGGCCAGTAGCCGGCCCACCTCCTGCGGATCGCATTCGGCCGGCGCTTGCGGGGCCAGTGCCGCGATTAATAGCAACGCGGCGAGCCGGCGCGACGTGTGCCGCACGTCGCTCCGAAGGCCCGACAAAACCCGTTCGACGCCATTCAGCAATGTCCGCATAACAATCCTCCTCCGCGTTCAGTCGGGACAGCAGCCGAGGCGGCCACGAAATTGGGGCGATTTCCGGACGCGGTGGTTGGCCGCGCCTGGTGTCAGCCCGACGTCGATACGCTTCCGGGCCGGGATTCTACCGCCTATCTTGCCTCAAAACGTACTCAGCCTTCCCGCACATGACCGAACGTCTGCGCTCACTCCAATTGCTTCAGTAGTTGCGTTCCGAACCCGGGTGGGTCGGCGCGCACCATATTCGATGGTTAAACAGAGACTATCCGATTCGAAGGGCGGACTGCAACTGAAAACGGCGGACTGCAACCAAAAAAGCTGCGGATTGCAACCAAAACCAGGGAAATCCGCCCGCACGGACGTGCGCCGCCGGGCCGTCGGGTGCCGCCTTCTTGCGGCCCCCGCCATCCGGCAACATACTGCCCCCGTGCTGACCTGCTCCCTGCAATCCGGCTCCAATGGCAACTGCACCTACGTCGAAGCCGGCGGCGTGCGCCTGCTCTTTGACGCCGGCATAAGCGGGCGTCAGGCCCAGCAGCGGCTTGCCTCAAACGGCCGTGACATCAGGGGTGTCCACGGCCTCATCCTTTCGCACAGCCACTCGGACCACACCCGCGCGGCCGGCATCTACCAGCGGCTTTTCCACCTGCCCATCTACGCCGCGCCCGGCACGCAGCGCATGCTCGCCGCCTGCGCCGGTCCGCTGTACGACGTGCGCAGCTTCGAGCCCGGCGATACGCTTACGTTCGGCCCCGTCCGCGTCCACACACTGCCCACGCCGCACGACGCCCCGGACAGCATCGCGTTCGTGATCGAATACGCTCATCGCCGTCTCGGCCTTTTGACCGACCTCGGCCACCCCTTCGACGGGCTTGCGAACGCGCTCAGTGAACTGGACGCCGTCTACCTGGAGAGCAACTACGACCCGCATCTTCTGGCCACCGGTTCGTATCCGGCCTGGCTCCAAGCCCGCATCGCCGGCCCCGGCGGCCATCTGTCAAATGCCGAAGCCGCCGAGTTGCTGCGCGCTTGCGGCCGCGGGCGGCTCCAATGGGCCGCGTTGGCCCACCTCAGCGAGCAGAACAACGAGCCCGAGTTGGCCCTCGAAACGCACCGCGCCATACTCGGCCCCGACTTTCCGCTTCTGGTGGCCAACCGTTACCGGGCGTCGCAACTGCTGCACGTTCACGCCGTGTGACCGTCCGCAGAGCCGGGGCGTGTCGCTTCGGAATGTGGAGCGTCAGATGGCTACTCGAACCGCGCCAGCCGCGACAGTTCGCCCAGGCGCCGGTCGACGTCCGCCCGCGTAAGCTTCGCGGCCGCCTCGACGGAGAACGACTCGATCACGTAGGACGCCACCACCGTCCCGCGGGCGATCGCGGCCCGCAGCGTGGGTGCGTCCCAGCGGCCCTGTGCGGCCAGGTAGCCCATCATCGCGCCGGCGAAGCTATCGCCGCAGCCGGTCGGGTCCACCACCTTCTCCGTCGGGTAAGCCGGCATGATGCACAGGTCGTCTTGCGAGATGAGAATGCTGCCGTGCTCGCCCTTCTTGATTACCACGAAACGCGGCCCGAGCTTGAGCAACTCGCGACCGGCTGTCACCAGGTTCGATTTGCCGCTGAGCTGGCGCGCTTCGGCCTCGTTCAGCACCAGCCCGTGTACGCCGGCGATGGTGCGGCGCAGCTCGGCCGGTTCGTTCTCGATCCACAGGTTCATCGTGTCGCAGACGATCAACTGCGCCTGCGGCAACTGAGCCGCGAACTCACGCTGCAAACGCGGATGCGTGTTGGCCAGGAACACAAAGCGGCTGTCGCGGAACGCGGGCGGTATCGGGGCGCCCCCTTCGCCCAGCACGTTCAAATCGACGGCCACCGTCTGAGCCTCGTTCATCGTCCCGGCATATCGGCCGTGCCAGCGGAAGCTCTTGCTGCCTTTGCGGAATTCGATGCCCAGCGTGTCGACGCACTTGCCATCAAAGCAGCACAGCAGGCCGCGATCGAAGTCCTCGCCGACGGCCGCGACGACGCGCACCGGGGCGAACTGCGAGGCGGCCAGTGCGAAGTAGATTGCCGAGCCGCCCAGGACGTTTTCGGCCCGCCCCGCCGGGGTTTCGAGAGTGTCTAGCGCGATCGATCCGGTAACTAGAAGAGACATAGAACCTCCAGCAGAGCCGGGGCGTGTCGCCCCGGGGAATTACGTAGTGCCCTCGCTGGCGCTTCGGGCTCGGATTTTCCTGCCGGGGCGTGTTGCCCCGGGAATAATGCAAGGCCCTCGCTAGCGCGTCGGGCTCGGATTCTCGTTTACGCGATTCTTCGTTCACGCGATCCGCGTCGTCGTGGCGGCCGCGAAGCAACGGCGGCCGCCGCGATCGAGCTGAACCAACAGATCGCCTTCGTCGGTGACATCCAGCACGGTGCCGCTGTAGGTCTTGCGGTCGTGGCGGAGTGTAACGCAGCGGCCCAAATCATTGCAGCACGATTTCCAAGCTGCGACCAGGTTTGTCGATCCGGGTGCCGCGCCGAGCTCGCTCAAATGGCGATCGAGACTCTCGAGTAAGCAGCGGCCGACTCCGGCCCGGTCCACCGCGTGCGGCAGCTCGATCTCCAGCGACGTGGCGGTCTCGGCCAAATCACCGCTGAAATGTCCGCGCTGCTGGAGGCAGTTGATACCGATCCCGAGAACCAGTGCCCGCAGTGGCGTCTGCCCGGCTGCCTTCGGTAGGGGGGAGGACTCGACCAGTACCCCCGCCAGCTTGCGGCCGGAGAGCAGCAGATCATTAGGCCAGCGCAGAAGCGGCCGAGCGCCGCAAGCAGCCTCGACGGCCTCACAAGCGGCCAGGGCGGCCAACATTGTGCTACGCTTGACGAGCAGCGAGTCGGCGGGCTCCTTGAGCAACACGCTGAGCAGGATCGACGCCCCGCGTGGTGCATGCCAACTGTGTCCGAGCCGGCCGCGCCCGGCGCTCTGGTACTCGGCGACAATGACCGTGCCGTCCGGCAGGCCGCCGGCGTGCGCCAACCCATAGGCATTCGTGCTGTCCAACTCGTCGAAGGCGAGAAACTTATGGCCGACTCGCCGCAATGGGCCGTTCGGCAGGAGGTTTTCGGCGCTCAAGGGCGTGTGCATTGCTGCTGCGTAAGCCTCAGGTACCCGCTTGTCGGGCGGCGCGGCGGACCGCGTAGATTCCAATCACGTCAAACAAAGTCGCGGGAAGAATTATGCCATTGAGGGCTTGGCATGACGGTGGCGCCGGTCGGCCGAACATCTTCGCCAGGCGTTCAACGAGATATCCCAACGGCGCCCAGTACACCTCGCGCGTGACACGTGCCACGGTCAGGCCAACCCGGGCTAGCAGTGCGCGCAGGCTCGCCGTCGTGAAGAAGAACAAATGTTCGGGCAGCGTAAACAGGTGCCAGCGCCGCCCGCTAAGCCGTGCGACGGTTGCGTTCAGATCGCCGGTAGACAAAGCCAGCACGCCACCGGGCCGCAAGGCCGCCGCCGCGCTGGCCAACACGCCGGCTGGATCGCGCAGGTGTTCAATTACATCCCAGAGCGTTATGCAGTCGTAGGATGCAGCGGCGAAGTTGGCTGTCTCAATAGCGCCGCTTTGAACGCGCAGATTCCGTCGCCGCGCCACGTTGGCGGCGTACTCGCTGACCTCCAGGCCTTCAACCTCCCAGCCGAGCCGCGCAGCCTCATCGAGAAACACTCCGGTGCCGCAGCCGACGTCGAGCAAACGCCGGGCCGGCCGCGAGACGTTCGACCGGTCCCAACCCGGCCTCACACTGTCGATGCGCTCCAGCCGGTCGCGTGCGGTTCGACGCAGGCCCGGTTCGAGGGCGGCATAATCGTTGTAGCCCTGACAACATTCGGCAGACTGGAAGTAACCCTGCCCGTACAGTTCGGCGGGCTCGAAATCGGCCCATTCCCACCAGCCGAGGCCGCATTGCGGGCAGCGCGACAGCGCATGCTCGTTGGTCAAACGCAGGCTGCGCCGGGGCTGGCTACCGCAGGCAATGCACGCTTTGGGCGGCGTAAGGCGGGTCATGGTTTGGCGGCGTGCGTAGCGCCTCGCATGTGGTAGACGTGTTCCGGGCCCGGATACCGGCCCGCGGCTATGTCCTCCACATACTGGCTCAAAGCACCGGCCACTTGTTCACCCAGTTGCGCATGCTGCGGCACGAAACGCGGCGGACGCGGCGCGCCCAGGCCAAGCATGTCCTCGGTAACAAGCACGTGCCCGTCGCACGCTGGTCCCGCTCCGCAGCCGATCACCGGCACCTCGAGCGCCGCCACCACCGCCTGCGAAGCTTCGTTCGGCACCGCTTCGAGCAACAGCATGGCCGCTCCGGCCGCCTCCATCCGGCGGGCCTGCGCGACGAGGTCGGCGATGCTTGCGGCGTCACGCGCCTGCGAGCGATATCCGTCGGGCGTGAGCACCTGTTGCGGTCGCAAGCCCAGGTGCGCTACGGCGTGAATGCCGGCCCGCGCCAAAACCGCGATCAGATCCTCCTCGCCGGGACCGACCTCAACCTTGACCGCATCGCAGCCCGCCTCGTCGAGGAAGCGCCGCGCACCGCCCAGCACCGCCTCGCTGCCGGCCGAAATGCACTCAAACGGCAGATCACCGATGAGAAACACGCTGGGCGCCCCGCGGCGGACGGCCTCGCCCAGCGTAACCATTAGCGACAGCGGCGTGCCGCGCGTGCTCTCATGCCCCAGCAGCACCGTGCCCATCGAATCGCCGATAAGCAGCGAATGCACGCCGGCCGCTTCGGCCGCCGCGGCCATGCGGAAGTCGTAGGCCGTCAGCATGGCGATTTTCTGCCCGGCGGCTTTCATGCGTCGCAGATGATCCAGGTCGATACGTTGGGGTCGCGGGCCGACCATGAGCTACCTTCATTTCTTAAACTTCTTGTAGGCCGCTGTGCCGCGCTGGCCCGGCGGTCCGACAAAACGCTAAACGATACAGCCAAAAAAGGCGTCGCAAAAGCATCCTTAATCATACGGCTCGCGTCGCCTTCCAGGACGGCCCTGCGGCGGGGCGATAAAAGCCGCCCGCCGTGCGCATGAGCCGTCCACGGGCCGGTTTGCGCGTTTGCGAAATTCCGGCCGCTCAGAGCGTAACCAAAACGAAGCGGTGGCCGATATGGCCGATAGGACAATGCCCCTGAACATGCGCGATGGCTGATAACCGCGGCCGGCTGGAAGCCAAGTCCACAGGCTGGGCCCGGTATGTCGAAAGCGCCAACGCACTTTGTCCGGCAAACTATGGAAGAAGCGCCGATAGATGTCTGCATTATCGAGGACGACCCCGCCCAGCGCGAGCTGTTGCTACGCCGCCTGCTGCGCGAGCAGCTCAGCGTTATTGAGGCTCACGACGGCCGGGAGGGTCTGGAGCAGATCCGGCGCCACCATCCGCGCGTTGTAATCTCGGACCTGGACATGCCGGGGGTGAACGGCTTTGAGCTTTCGCGCCAGGTGCGCTCCGACGCTTCGATCGACGACACTTACCTGATCGTGGTCACTTCGTCCGAGTCGCGCGAAGTGCGACACCGCTTGCTGCACGCGGGGGCGGACGATTTTCTGGTCAAGCCGTGCGATCTGGTCGAACTGCTGGCGCGGGTGCGGAACGGGCTGCGCGTCAGACAATTGCAGGAGCGCTTGCGGCGGGCGGCGCTGACGGATGGACTTACGGGGCTGTGGAACCATGCCCATTTCCGGGGTTTGTTGGATCGCGAGTTCGCCCGCACTCGGCGTTACGGCGGGGAAGTGGCGCTGATCATGCTGGACCTGGACCACTTCAAGGCCGTCAACGATACGTACGGGCATGAAGTGGGCAATCGCGTGCTGCAGGCGACGGCGTGCTACCTGGAGCGCATGGTGCGCGATACCGACCTGGTGGCGCGCTACGGGGGCGAGGAATTCGCCATCATCTGCCCGCAGACCCGGGCCGACGACGCGGCCCAGTTGGCCCTGCGCATCCGGCGCGGCTTTGCCGAGGAAGTGCGCGTGCCGGAGTGCCAACTGCGCGTTACGGCCACTCTGGGCGTCGTGTGTTCGTCGGACCCCGAGATCGACTCGGTCATTGATTTGATCAACCGGGCCGACCAGGCCCTCTACGCGGGGAAAGCCCAGGGTCGCAACCGCGTGGTGCGCGCCGAGCAAATGGCGCAGCCGGGCGAACCGGCCATCGAGTCCGGCGAGATTGAACGGCTGCGCAAGCAGGTGATGGTGCTGAGCATGCAGGCCAAGAATTTGTGCCTGCAGAGCATCTGGTCGCTGGTGCAGGCGCTGGAGGCGCGCGATCCGCTGACGGCCTGCCAATCGCGCAACGTCACTTTTTACGTGGGCTGCCTGGTGAAAAGCGCCGGCTGGCCCGAATCGCTGGCCTGCGCCGCCGGCAACGCGGCCATGCTGCACAACCTGGGGAAGATCGGCGTGCCCGATCGAATCCTGCAGAAGCCGGACGTGCTGACACCGGCCGAGGCGCGCGTCATGCGGCAGGTGCCGTTGATCACCTGCAAGATTCTGGAGCCGCTGCGGATCTTCGAGACGGAGATGCTGATCGTGCGGCATTTGCGCGAGCGCTGGGACGGCACGGGCTATCCGGCCGGGCTGGCTGGTCCGACGATTCCGTTGGGCTCGCGCATGTTGGCGATCGCCGAAGCCTTCGACGCGCTCACCAGTGATCGGGCGTATCGGCAGCGGCGCACGCTGGACGCGGCCCTGGCGGAAGTCAAAGCTCAGGCGGGGAAGCAATTTGACCCGCAGTTCTCTGATTTGCTGCTCAAGGTGGTGAACGAGCAACGCGACGCCTGGCAAGAGCGAATAGATCAGGCATTGAAAGTGGCCGCGCAACAAATGAGCCTGGCGAGCGACTAGCGGGCGGGGTAAGTGTTTTTCTCCTCAGATTGGCCCGCGAAAGGTTTCAAGCGTCTGGTCTGTGGGGCCAACTTCGCATTCCTCGTTTCTCAGGCTTTCCGTGACGCACCCGCACTCAGGACAGCGCCCAGACGTGTTGCCAGTGAGATCATAGCCACAGTTATTGCAGGCGATGGGCGTCACGCGGCGTCGGCGCCGCTCGCAGCATCGCGCCACAACGCCAACCAGCACACCCACCGCCGGAGCAGCCAAAACATTGAAGGAGGCGACACCGAACCCAGTGATGTGGCCGACGGCCCGGCAAGCGGCCTGAATGTCGGCCGGCGTGACGTGCGTGTTGAGTTCGTGCTTGATTTGCTGCAGGGCGGCGGTGATACTCCGAGCCATCCTTGGCCTCCTGTGTTGGTTTTGTTTGTACACCAACATCTTCACGGGAGGCCTTGCTTTGCGCAAGCGCTGTAAGTGCTTACGTATCAAGGGCTTATAGACTATCTAAATGGCGTTCGTGACTGTCCCTAATTACAGACGAATGCACTGCCCGCGGCGCGGGGGCGCGGCCGCGGGCAGGCAGTGTCTGTTGGGTGTTGCAGCTCCTCCTCAAACCCGGACGCGTTGCCGCTCACGAACGCCCTGGCGGGACGCGGCACCCTGACGCGCCTCTGCCTATAAAACGTAAACGGCGCGCCGCGCGCTCATGAAAATGGGAAAGAATCTGAAAAATTTTGCGGAAGTGCCCGGATGGACGCTTCTGGGGCCGGATAGCCGCGAGAACACCGCGATCACGGACGGAGTGCCGGTACGGAATTCGCCCGCGGCCCGCGGGCGGGCGCGGCGCGGGAGACCCCAGGGCCGGGGCGGACGACTGCGCTGATGGGAGGTTGATGGTGGCAATCCGGGGCGGCACGCCCCGGCTCTGCTCGCACAAAGGCGAATTGCAGCGCGTTGGCGTCATTCCGGGGTGACACGCCCCGGCTCTGCTCTTTCGGGCGGACCGCTCCTTCGGGCGGCGCGCCCCCGCTGTGCCCTCTGCATTTCTTGATCCCTGATCCCTGTCGATGCCCCGTGGCGGCAATCCGGGGCGGCACCCCGGCTCTGCTCACACAAAGGCGAATTGCAGCGCCTTGGCATCATTCCGGGGCGGCACGCCCCGGCTCTGCTCGCCGCGCTTCTCGATCCCTCTCGATGTTCCATGGCGGCAATCCGGGGCGGCAGGCCCCGGCTCTGCTCTTTGGGGCGATACGTTGTCCGTGGCAGGCCGGCGACTTGGGTTGGTGGTTGGCATCCGCTACAATCCGCGCCGCAGTGTTACCCCGGCGGTGACAGGCGCAACGCAAAACGGGAGCAGCCATGGAACGTACGCTGATCATCTTCAAGCCGGACGCGATGAACCGCATGCTTGTTGGGCGGATTCTCACCCGGTTCGAGGAAAAGGGGCTGCGGATCGTGGGGCTGAAGTTGCAGCAGTCCTCGCGGGCCCAGGTGGAACAGCACTACGCGGTCCACAAGCAGCGGCCGTTCTATGCCTCGCTGGTCGAGTTCATGACGGCCGGGCCGGTGATCCTGGCGGTTCTGGAGGGGCCGGGGGCGATCGCGGTGGTGCGGAGCATGCTGGGCGCCACGAA
>JAGPEO010000301.1 GCA_018056925.1 Phycisphaerae bacterium | reverse complement strand
CCGCTAGTGGGCGTGCGGTTTCACGCGCAGGCACGCCCGCCCCGCGGGCCGGGGCCGGCCCCTTCGCTCGCCGCGCCTCCGGTGAGTGGAAAGTACAAGCGGAGAGCGGCCGGGGTGAGTTCGAGCACCCCGGCCCCCCATCTTGCAATTCACAACGCGCCGGCGTGTGGCGCCGGCATGGACTGATGGCTGGCGCTCGCAGCTCGCCACATTGCAGAAGGAGTGAAGAAATGAAAACAGTACTCGTGAGCGTGTGCCTCTTGACCGCGACTTCGATCTCAATGGCGGCCCCGCCGGTTCCCAATACGCCGGCGGCGGTGGACGAAGTCGTCTACGCCCGGCCGTTCAGCTTGAACGACGGTTTCCAATATCAGTGGGCCAGTGAGCCATTCCAGGTCACCAAGGGCACGATTCTGGTGCTGAAGGTCGACCCGAAGTTGGTCGTTCCACGCGAGATCGGCGAGCCCGTCTTGTACGTCGGCCACCAGGCCGCCATGCGACTGAACCAGGGTGACAAGTCGGGTTACGTGATCGCGGTGGTCCCCGGCGACGTGGATCTGACCAAAGACCTCATTTGGTTCGGGGCCGCCGAGCTACCCGACCGGATCAACGCCGCCCATGTCAAGGCCGAACGCCGGCAGGCGGAAAAAGCCGGCCTCAAGCCGCTGCCGGCCGACAAGGCCAAGACCGCCACGGACGCGGGCGGCCGGCCGGCCAATGCGCAGGACATGAGCGCCTTGTTGCGGGACACCATCGGCGGGCTGGTAGAGCAGTACTCGCCGCAAGAAAAACACTTGGCGGAAAGCTGGCGCTTGCCAGTCGTGCAGCCGGTGACGCCTTAATTTCTCCTCTGATCGTCGCGGGCGCAGGCGCGCTGGGAGTTTAGGCTTTGAACACAAAGCGCCTGCCCCGCGGCTTGAACGCAATCCGGAGCTCGACGGCAGGGAAAAAGAAGCGAGGTTCGCCGGGTGGCTGAGCCCCCGGCAGGTTTGAAGCATTCTCATCATTGCCGGCCGCGGCCGGCGCAGCATAGGAGGACGTGTCGTGAGACGCGATGCACTGATTATCGTTACGGGCTTGCTGTTGTGCGCCCCCGGCGCCGCGAGCGCCTTTCAGGTCGGCGACCTGAATTGCGATGGCGCGGTTAATGTCTTTGACATTGATCCGTTTGTTCTGGCTCTGACCGATCCGAGCGGCTATGCGGCGCAGCATCCCGGCTGCGACCTGCTGCTGGGCGACGCGAACTACGACGGGGCGGTAAATGTGTTCGACATAGATCCCTTCGTATCGCTGTTGACTGGCGGCCCAGCCGCACCAGTGGCGATTCAACTCGCCGGCAACGCCCTGACAGACTACCCGTATTTCGAATTTGTCCGGGCCTTCCACCAGAATGCCCCGATCCAGGTGGCCATCGACCCGACGCTGCATCCGGAGATCGTCGGGCGCACCGCCGACATCTACGTCGTTGAAAAGAAGTCCGCCGGTGAATGGGCCGTCGATCCCACTCTTGCTGACGTAACTGTTGACGGGCTGCTGACGGTTACCTTCGCTGGCGACACAATACAAGAGAATACTTTTCAAGTTACCGGCCCCAACGAGCTGAATGCCGCCGTATATGAGGAATGGACCGGCGACTACACCGGCCTGGGCCACGGCTACGACGTGGTCGTGGACATGAACCGCAACGGCCGGCTGGACGGCGGCGACTACATTGACGGCCTCGGTCGCGAGGCCGGCCTGTATGTCTGCCATGATACTACCGCGCCCGGGCCGTTGGCCGTGACCAATGTCACCTATAGTGTAGGCACAATCTTCGGCATACCTTCCGGTCTCGGCGGTCAGAAGCTGTACTATCCCACCAACATCGACGAAATGGGCCAACTGCCGCTGGTGGTCGTCAGCCACGGCGTGGGACATGACTATCAATGGTACGGGCACATCGGCAACCATTTGGGCTCGTACGGATTCATCGTCATGGCACACCAAAACAACGTCTCTACGGTCGAGACGGCCTCGTTGACCACCTGTGGCCACACGGACGCTTTCCTGCACCTGCTGCCCGGCATCGCCGGCGGCGCGCTGGTGGGCCACGTGGATATGCACCGCATCATTTGGGTTGGACACAGCCGCGGCGGGGAAGGTGTGGCGATTGCCATACACCGCATCTCGTTTACCCCACATTCGTACGAACCCACCTACTATACCGCCGAGGATATAGTGATGGTCGACAGCATGTTGCCGGTCGACTTCAACACTCAGCAATTGACATACCCCGGTTCCGTCAACTATCACCTGTGGACCGCCAGCGGCGATGCCGACGTGCATGGCGGGGCAGGTGTCGACCGGGCCCAGACTTTCCACATACACGAGCGGGCCACGCGTTACCGGCAGTCGACCGTGGTCCAGGGCACGGGCCACGGCTGGTTCCACTCCGGCAGCGGCGGCGCGGTGTTCGAGGGCCCCTGCCCCATTAACGCCGCCGGTACCCATCTGGTACAGCTCGGATTGATGCTGCCGATGTACAAGCATTACGCGCACGGCAACATTCCGGGCAGCGACTACCTCTGGCGGCAGTATGAGCGCTTCCACCCGCCCTCTGTGCCAGTGGGCATCGACCCGTGTTACGTCGTCTCACAGGAGTATCGCAACGGCCATGAGGATGGTACGTGCTTCATTGACGATTACGAGACCAACGAGGGCGCCGGCCTCAGTAGTTCCGGCGGCGCAGTCACGTACAATGTAACCAACCTCACCGAAGGCCGCTTGGATGATAACAACTCCAGTTTCGCCTGGAGTGCGAGCGATCCCTTCAACGGCGCCACGCAGGACAGCACCGATTGGTGGGACACCGGCCGCGGCGTCGTCTTCGATTGGAACGGCGTAAACCGGTACTATGAGTGGGCCGTTGTCCCCGAACTGCGAAACTTCGCCGCTTGGAAATACCTCTCCCTGCGCGGCGCGCAAGGCACCCAGCACCCCTACACTATGGCCACCGCCGGCCTTCTGACGTTCACCATTACCCTGCGCGACGCGGCCGGGAACGTCAGCTCCATCAACACCGGCGCCTACGGCGGCGGCTTCGGCATGCCGTACGCGCGGCAGGGCGGGTGGCACAACGAAATGCGCCGCATCCGGATGCGCACCAGCGATTTTCTGGCCAACGGCAGCGGGCTGGATTTGAGTAATATCGTGGCGGTGCGCTTGAATTTCGGTCCGTCCTGGGGCACTAGTCAGGGCCGCATCGTGATCGACGAACTGATGCTCGACAACGATTTGCCCTCGGCTTTCACGCCGCTGACGCTCAGCCTGATCGGCGCGCCGCCGGATTTCGTGCCGCCCCATGAGCCGACCACGCTGAACGTCGAGATCATCGAGGGCGACGACCAGTTGGTGGCGGGCACCGCACTGCTGTACTACCGCTACGACGGCGGCGCATGGCAATCAACGCCCCTGGTGCCGGTCGGCGGCGAACTGTGGAACGCAACGCTGCCGGCGCCGGCTTGCGGCGACTTGCCCGAATACTACTTCAGCGCGACTGGCCAGATCACCGGCGAAGTGCTGGCGCCGGCCGCGGGTGCTACCGCACCCTTCTCCGCGCTGGTCGGCACTTACATCGAGATACTGGAGGACAATTTCCAGAGCGACCTGGGCTGGACTGTAGACAGCGCGGCCGGCATCACTTCCGGAGTCTGGCAGCGCGCCATTCCGTTCGGCGCCGACGACGGCTCGCCGCCGGAGGACTTCGACGCGTCGGGCTGGTGTTACGTGACTGACAACCGTGCGACCTTCGACGTCGACGGCGGTCCCACGTACCTGACCTCGCCCGTGCTGGATTTGAGCGGCGCCGATGATCCCATGTTGCGCTTCGCCGCGTGGTTCACGTGCGATGATCCAATTCCGCCGGCGCAGGACTTCTTGGACGTGCACGTATCCAGTGACGGCGGCGCCACTTGGGTACAGGTAGCGCACATCTCCAACTTTGACGGATGGGTACTGCACGAAGTGCATTTGGCGGATTACATCCCGCTGACGGCCGGCTTCCAAGTGCGCTTCACTGCTATAGACTTGCCGAACAACTCGCGCACCGAGGCCGCGGTCGACGCGGTCAAGGTGTTCGACGTGAGCTGCGAGTAGAGCGAGGTTGTTCGTTTTTGTTCCGGGGTTAAGCCGCCGCCGGGCCGCGATGCACCTGGTCCGTTTAGCCAGTGCGGTCCGGCGGCGGCGCTTGTCGCTGCCTGTCGTAGCTGTTGGGTGGGCGTCCGTTGCTTGGGTCGGGTGGCCGTGATGGCATCCGTTGGGTGGCCGTCCGTTGGGTGCCATGCCCAAGCTGTAAGCGCGTTGGGTGCCATGCCCAAGCTGTAAGCGCGGGCATGCCCTCCCTTAACGCGCGGCCGCACCCGGTCGGACGTGCGAAGACGGTATCAGGGTGTGAAGGGTCAGGACGGCACCTCCCCACATTCCCACATTCCCACATTACCACTTTCCCACAGTCACGCGTAGGAAAATGGGGCCCATTGGCGAACGCATGCCCGCGCCGCCACGCGGCTTGGGCATGGCACCCGCCACACGGCTTGGGCATGGCACCGGCGCGCCGGCGAGGCGGGGCACGCGGATAGAATCGAACGGCCGCGCCCGAACACACGGTTCGATACGGTGCCAGGATGACGACTGCCACTTACGACTTGGACATGCAGAAGATGTTTGCGGCCGTCAGCGACCTCTACGCTCGATATTGGGGAAACTACTTCCACTTCGCCATCTTCGAAAACGAGGCGCAGCCTTGGGAGCAAGCCCTGGAGAACACGCATCGCGCGTACATGAACGCATTGAAAGTCGGGCAGGCA
>JAGPEO010000300.1 GCA_018056925.1 Phycisphaerae bacterium | reverse complement strand
ACCAGTTCGGCGCGGCGGTGAATCGCCGTTCGCAGAACCGAGGCGTTGTACGCTCCGGCCAGGCCGCGATTCGACGTAATCACGAGCATGAGGCTGCGCGGGACGCCCGCATTGGGCTTGAGCAACGGGTCATCCAGCCCGGCCTGCTGTGCCACACTCGCGAGCATCTCTCTTATATGCGCCGTGTACGGCTGTGTCGCCGTAGCGCGCTGGTATGCTTTCTGGTAGCGCGCCGTGGCGATAAGCTGCATCGTCTCCGTAATCTTACGGATGTTCTGCACGGCCCGCCGGCGCTTGACTACCGCGCGCGCTTTAGCCATGGCTGGACGCCCCGGCCGCTTCGGCCTTCTTCAAATTTGCGAGAAATGCCGCCTTGCACTGCTTCACAATCTCCTTCAGGCGTTCGTCCAGCTCATCCGTCCACTTGTCCTTGAGCACACGCTCACGCAGCTCTGGGTACTCGTCGCGATAGTACTTCAGCAACTCCTGCTCGAATGGCCGCACCTGGTCCAGCGGCAGGTCGTCCAGGAAGCCGCGCACGCCCGCGTGGATGGAGAGTATCTCGTCGGCCACGTGCATCGGTTCGTATTGGGGTTGCTTCAGCAGCTCCACCATGCGGCGCCCGCGGTCCAGCGAACGTTGCGTGGCCGCGTCCAACTCAGTGCCAAGCTGAGCAAACGCCTCCAGTTCCCGGAACGCCGCCAGGTCCAGACGCAGCGAGCCCGCGATCTTCTTCATCGCTCCAACCTGGGCCTTGCCGCCCACGCGGCTGACGCTGATACCCACGTTGATCGCCGGGCGCACGCCGGCAAAAAACAGTTCCGGCTCCAGGTAGATCTGCCCGTCGGTAATCGAGATCACGTTGGTAGGGATGTAGGCCGAGACCTCGCCTTCGAGCGTTTCGATGATCGGCAGGGCGGTCAGGCTGCCGCCGCTGCCGGGGACCTTTCGTACTTCCAGTCGATCCCTGTCAGGCAGCGCCTCCAGATCGGTCTTCAAGGCTTCGAGGTCCTGCTCGCCCTTATAAACCTTGTTGTTGACGCCTTGCTTCGTCTCAGGCGGGGCCGTCTTCGGCACAATGATCCGCAGCTCGGCGAGTTTGCACGCCCGTTCCAACAGCCGGCTGTGCAGGTAGAACACGTCACCCGGGTATGCCTCGCGCCCGGGCGGCCGCCGCAGCAGCAGTGAGAGCTGCCGGTAAGACTGGGCCTGTTTCGAAAGATCGTCGTAGACGCACAGCGTGGCCCGGCCATGCTCGTACATAAAGTACTCGGCCATGGCGCAGCCCGCGTACGGCGCGATGTACTGCAACGGAGCCGGGTCAGAGGCGCCGGCCGTCACCACAATGGTGTAGTCCATCGCGTCATGCTTGCGCAAGGTCTCGACGATGCTGGCGACGGTGGATTCCTTTTGCCCGATGGCGACATAGACGCAAATCACGTCCCCGCCGCGCTGGTTCAAAATGGTGTCGATCGCGATGGCCGTCTTGCCGGTCTTGCGGTCGCCGATGATCAGCTCGCGCTGTCCGCGACCGATGGGAATCATGCTGTCGATGGCCTTCACGCCGGTTTGCAGCGGCTCGTTTACCGGCTGACGCTCGGCAATGCCGGGCGCGATGATTTCGAGCGGTCGGCGGTGAGGCGAAATGACCGGGCCCTTGTTATCCAGTGGGCGGCCCAGCGGATCAACCACGCGCCCGACGATCGCATCGCCCACGGGCACGCTCAGCAGACGGCCGCTGGCGCGCACCTCGTCGCCTTCCGCGATATCGATGTAATCGCCCAGCACGACCGTGCCGATCGAATTTTCTTCCAAGTTGAAGACCAGTCCGACGGCGCCGCTCTCGAATTCGAGCATCTCGCCAGCCATCGCCTGCGGCAGCCCGTAGACGCGGGCCACGCCGTCGCCGACCTCCAGCACGCGCCCCACCTGGGACACGTCCAGCGCGGTGCGGTAATGGCTGATCTCTTCTCTTATGACGCTGGCGATCTCGTCTGCTTTGAATTTCATTAGAAGCTCTCAGCTTTCAAGCTATCAACTAGTGGTCCGCAGGGCGAACCTGCATGGGCGATCACTGCTCATGTGACGCCGATTTTCAAACCGCGGCTGCTGCGCTCCAGCAGCCGGCGGCGCAAGGCGTCCAGGTTGTGGCGGACAGAGTCATCGTAACGGTAGCCTCCCACTTCGAGCACCAGCCCGCCGATGATGCTCGGGTCGATCCGATAGTCCATCAGCGGTTGCCTGCCGGTGAGCTGCGCCGCCAAAGTCTGCACATCCGCTTGCTCCACCCCGGAAAGTTCAACGGCGCTGATGGCCCGCACCTCGACCTGGCCGCGATCCTCCTCGATGCGCAGCACGAACGCCCGCAAAAGCTGCGGCAGCAGCCCGATTCGCCCATGCTGGTTCATCACCTGAAGGGTGTCGAGCAGCGCGTCGTCCACCCGCCCGCGAAACATGCGCTCCAGGCTGCGCTCACGCTCGTCGTCGTCTATCACCTGGGAACTCAGGAATTCGGCGAACTGCGGCTCCTGCACCTGGAAGGAGGCAAGCTCCTGCAGCTCAGCACCGATTTTGTCGATCGTGCCGGCCGCTTTGGCCAGGTCGAACAGGGCGTCTGCGTAAACCTTCGCGATGTCGCTGCCTTTGATCGTCATGCCGTTTCATCTTCCAGTGCGCCGGCCGGTGAGACGCCGGCGGCCTCGGTTTGCAAGCCGCGGCCTGCTACTGCTTGATCTTCGCCCGGTCGGCGGACCGCATCCGGTCCAGAGATTCGGCTATCAGCCGCCGATGATCGGCCGGCGACAGCTCCTTTCGCACAATCCCGCCCGCGAGTTTTACCGCCAGTTCGGCCGTCTGATCGTAAAGTTCCTTAACCGCGGCATCAGTCGCGAGGCGGATTTCGCGCCGCGCCCGCTCGATCATTTCGTTGGCCTGCTGGCGCGCCTCGTCCTGGATGCGGCGCCGCACAACTTCACCGTCGCGGCGCCCCTCTTCAACAATGGCGGACGCCTCTTGCCGGGCCTTCTCCAAGCGGGCCTGGTATTCCTTGAGCAGTCCCTCGGCCGCCTCACGCTCGCGCCGCGCCGCTTCGAGCGATTCGCGGATGTTACGTTCGCGCTCCTTCAGTACGGTCAACACCGGCTTCCAGGCGAACTTGCCCAGAATGTATACCACCAGGCCGAAGATGATGAGCGTCAGGATGAAATTGCCGATGTCGGCGTTGAAGATGTTGGTCTCTTCACCGTGTTCGGCCGCCCACGCCAGCGGCGCCCCGCCAAAGAGCAGGGCGCTGGCTAACATGGGCATCGGGTACCGCTTAAGCAAAATCTTCTCCTTCAGGAGCTGTTTCTCTGCCGCCGCGCGGCCGCCGGGGCTCTGAAGCCGCCTCTGTGCCCGGCGCTGACCCGCGCCGGTGCAGATTCTCATCCAATGAATAGCGCCAGCATGGCCACTACTACGCCAAAGAGCGTGGCGCCTTCAATCATCGCGGCCGTGATGATCATGGCCGTGTTGATCGTGCCGGCGCTTTCCGGCTGGCGCGCCATGGATTCCACCGCACTGCCGCCGATGCGCCCAATCCCCGCCGCTCCACCGATCAGCACCAATCCCGCCCCGATCCCCGCGCCCAGCGCCTTTAAGCCAGGATCGCCAAAGATCGGCTTGCTGACGGCCGCGCCCGCGTCCGCGGGTTCGGCCGCGCTGACCGGAACCGCGCTAAGCGTCGCCAGCACCAGCCCCGCAACTGCAATTATCCTGATAGACCGCATAATTACCACCTCGCTGTGTGTGCATGCCGGCGGTGGGGCCGCCCGGCTCTTGTCCAAAGATCGCCATCGCATATTCCAGCCTTACGGCCCGTTACCCCACTTACCGGGCATGGCGAGTAATGTTCGTTTCGCTGCTCGTGCCTCAAGCGCGTCATGCTCCCTCAGAAGCTGGTTTTTCGGGGTGTTCGGCCGTCGCGTGCAGATCAGCATGGGCTTCGGCCGCGTGCTCCGCGTGTTCAGCGTGCAGGACCACCGCCTGCCCGATGAACGTGGCACTGAGGAACGCGAAAATAAACGCCTGTAGCACTGCCACTAACAACTCCAGGCAGTATATGAAACCGCTGCCGAGCACAACCAGCCCAGCGACGCCTGACCCCCAACCCGCCCCCAACGCCGCCCACGCCATCCCCGTCAGGCCCAGCAGAACCGCCAGCAGAATATGGCCGGCGATCATATTCGCGAAGAGACGCATGGCCAGCGCGAACGTCTTCGCGATCAGCCCGACCACCTCGAGCACCGCAATCATGGGCGCCAGCAGCGGCGGCCCCATGAAGAAATGCCGGATGTAGCCCCAGCCCTGCAGCCGCAAGCCGTTGATTATGATCATGCCCAAGGTGCAGATTGCCAGAGCGGCCGTTACGCCGATATTGCCGGTGGCGGTGCCGCCCAGGCCGCTGACACCCAGCGGGCGGGTCCAGTCGCTCAGCGGTATCAGCCCCAACAAATTGCAGGTCAGAACGAAGAAGAACGCCGACCAGACATAGGGCACGAACCGGTCCGTGTGAGGGCCCAGTGCCGGCCGGGCCACATGTTCGCGAAGCAGGCCACAGATCGCCTCAATCGCATTGCCGACGCCGCGCGGTACGAACCGGCCGATCGGGTCATCGCCGGCGCGTTTCCGCACGAAGCGCGGCAGCAGCGTCACAACCAGAACGGCTGCGATTACCTGCATGATCATGTGGTTGCTCAGGATCGTGAACTGGTCGAAGAACGGTATGTCCCACGGCAGGTGCGGCGCCCAAATGCGGTGCTGCACGACGTGTTCGAGAGGATTCAATTGTCCCAAGCACAGACCGGTCACGCAA